>JBCDHK010000574.1:0-1519 GCA_038750185.1 Pseudomonadota bacterium | reverse complement strand
TGACCGCGTTGGTCGAACCGCCGGTGCCCCCGTTGCCTGCGCGCCTGTTGCTCGCCTTGCCCGCGCGCGCACCGTCACCGCCCTCTCCGCCGATGCTTCGCATGACAGCACCGTGCCCTGCCTCCTTTGTGATGGTGCGCTGGCCCTCGCCGACGGTGGCGGCCCGGGCGGTGCCACCTGTGCCGCCGGCTCCGCTCGTCTCAGAGGAGCCTTCGCCTCCCTCACCGCTGACGCCCCCTTGCGAGCGCAGCACCAATCCTGCAGCGCCGGTCGCCGTCGTTTCCAGGGACCACGTGCCATCACTGAGCGCGCCGGTGCTGTCGGTGTCAAAGTCAATCGAGCCACCTTTGCCGCCGTTGCCGCCACGATCACCGAAGACGGGTGAAAACACGCTCCGCCCGCCGTCGTCGCCAACAGACACCGCGGAGACGGCCACCTCGTCAGTCGAGATTTCGCTGTCAGCATCCGTCAGCAGCGCGATGGCGCCGGCATCACCCCCATCACCGCCGACCCCGCTGCTGCTGATCGCTGCGTTGCCGCCGGTGCCGCCATCGCCGGCGAGATTCTGGAGCACGAGGCCCGCAGCGCCTTGGGTGCCGGTGATATCCCAAACCGCGCCAATGTCGATGAGCTCGCCCCCAGTGCCGCCGGCGCCGCCGTTACCGGCGACACCCGCCCCGCTTTGTCCGCCGCCGTCGCCGCCCTGACTGGTCGCCAAGAAGGCGCTCGCGCCGGTGCCTTAAACCGAGATATCGAAGGAATGCCCGGCATCCACGGTGATCGTTCCGCCGCTCCCGCCAGTGCCACCTGGATCGCCGTCGTAGACGACGCTGCCGCCAGAGCGGCCGCCATCATCAGCCTGCGATAGCAGGTTGAACGTCGCGCTGCTTGTCCCGTGCGAGTTGGCGACCCAGCCTGCGCCAGTGTCGCTTTCAAAGACGATGTCGCCGCCGGCACCGCCTCGGCCGTCACTGCGACCACGGTTGCCGCCGGTCCCGCCGGCGTCGCCCGCTTGGCCGAAGGTGTTGACGAACAGCGAGCCCGTCAGCTCGGCCGCTGTGCCAAGGTTCCTGACAGTCACCAGGCCACCAAAGCCGCCATTACCGCCTTGGCCACCATCTTTAAAGATGTCAGTCGAGTTGCTCCCACCGTTCCCACCAGGGAGGCCGATGGAAAGCAGCGTGATGACACTGTGATCACCATCTGTGCGAACCGACGTTTGCGTTTCGCCTGGTCTTAGCGTCAGCTCGAGGGCGCCTCAGTTGCCGGAGGGGCCGCCGTTGCCGCCATTGATAAAGGTGCTGTTGCTACCCGGTTTCCCGCCGCGCGCCTCAGTCTTCAGAAAGAAGACGTTAGTCTCGCTGCCCCGTGCTGACCCCTGAAAATTGAGTGCGATAGACCGCCCTGGTTCGCCGTCATCAGGAGCCCGCGTTTCCAGCTGGACGGCCCCGTCGATAGCTCCGTGTTGAACGGAATCGTGCCTGTTGTCACTTCGAAGACTAAGTTATCTGCGGGTTTT
>JBCDHK010000573.1:0-1536 GCA_038750185.1 Pseudomonadota bacterium | reverse complement strand
TCCTGGCTGTAATCGCCGCGCCCGATCTGGGGCGGATCTTTGATCAGCAGCGTGCCGCCGAGCACGAACTGGTTGCGCCCCTCGGTGGTCGGCCCGGCAAACTCGCCCTCGCTGACGGCAGCCGGGGCCTCGTTCGAGGGCCGGGGGGTCAGCACATAGGCCAGCGCCTGCAACAAGAGACTGAAGGCCACCTGGATCAGGATATCCACGGCAGCGCCGGCGGGTTTTGGCGTGGGCTCGACCACGGGCAGCCGCGCCGGCCAGCGGGTCAGCCGCCCCGGCGTGCGGCGGCGGAGCACTTCGCGCGGCGCCATCAGAGCACCTGATCCACAGCGCGCTCGCCATCAAAAACGTTCTCGCCCGGGATCTCAGGAAAGCCGCCGTAGTTGGCCAGGTTGCCGAGTGCCGTGCAGGCCGCGGTGTTGCGCGCGCAGCCCGGCGCGAGCAGGATGCCAACGCCCGCGCCTGCCGCCGCATCGACTGCCGCCTCCAGATCCGGCAGGCGGCGCGTGAGGCGGACCGCATTGCCGGTGATCCGGTCGATCGAAGCGCGCTGGCCGGCGTGCTCCAGAATACCGCCGAGCAGACGCCGCCCCGACGCCAGCACGGGCAACGGGTCCACGGTGAAGACCGAGCCCGTGCGCGCCGTCACCATGGCCGGGGCCTGGAAGGCAGCCAGGATCAGATTGCAGCCCGGCCCATAGAGGGTGTGCGTGCAGCCGCGCTGGACGCGGGCCGCATTGCCGAGCTTGCGCCCATCCGCCCAGCCGGGGCGAACCTCGACCACCAGGCTCTCGCCATCGAGGCGGGCCGTAGTCTCGCCCAGCGCCACCACGATCTGATTGGAGCTGCCGGCCAGGCCCTCGTGGCGCTGATAGATCGTCACCAGCACCACCTCGGCGCGGGTGCGGTTCAAGAGCGTCTGGGCGAGCGCGTCCTCCAGCGGCAGGGTGATCTCGGTGCGGGCTTCCTCGATTTTGCCCGACTGCACTGCCGGGCCGTGGGAGAGGCCGCGGGTCGCCGTCCAGATCTCCGAGCCGTCGTCGAAGTCGACGTCGCGCCCGGTGAGGCGGGCCAGCACCGCGCTCGCGGTGGCGAAGCGATACAGAAAGAACGGGCGGCCAAGCGCGGTGCTGGCCTCGATGTCGGCAAAACTCATGCCGGCACCTCGACCACATTGGCTGCGGTGCGGGCGTAGCCGCTGCCCAGCGCAATCTCGACAGTATCGCTATCGAGGCGCACCAGTCGCGCGGTCTCGCCGGCGGCGGGGCGGAGCAGAAAGGCCCGCTGGCGCCCGCGCAGGCTGTAAAGCATCTGGCGCCGGCGCCAGCGAGCCGCGGGGGTGGCATCGAGGAAGGCGATTTCCTCGCGGCGCTCGCTGTACTCGGTGAGTGCGACGGTTGCGACCAGGCCGGTGCCGCCGTCGAGATAGGCGGTCTGGCGCTGGATCGCCCCTTGGCGGGCCTCGCTCAGCAGCACGGGCTCGGCCAGGAGCGGCGTGCCGCCCTGCAACGGCAGCACCTCAGCGGCGAGATC
>JBCDHK010000572.1:0-1540 GCA_038750185.1 Pseudomonadota bacterium | reverse complement strand
GTGCTGGTGCTCGATCACCACCTGCCCGGCAGCGCACTGCCCGAGGTCCAGGCCATCGTCAATCCAAGCCGTGCCGATTGCCACGCCGGCCAAGAGGCGCTTTGTGCTGCCGGGGTCGCCTTTCTGACGCTGGTTGCCACCAACCGCACGCTGCGCACCCGTGGCTTCTTCACCGCCGCGCGTCCCGAACCCGATCTGCGCCAGGGCCTCGATCTGGTAGCGCTGGCCACCGTGGCCGATGTCGCGCCGCTCACCGGGCTCAACCGCGCGTTCGTGCGCCAGGGGCTTGGCGTCCTGGCCCGTCGCCAGCGCCCTGGCTTGGCGGCGCTGGCCGATGTCGCCCGCCTGACAGCCCCCCCCACCTCGCGCGATCTGGGCTTTGCGCTGGGGCCGCGCATCAATGCGGGCGGGCGTATCGGCGAAGCCTCGCTCGGCGTGTGCTTGCTCTCCAGCACCTGCCCCCACGAGGCCGCCAACCTGGCCGAGCGCCTCGACCGCCTGAACTCTGAGCGCCGGGCCATCGACGCCGGCGTGTTGGAGGCCGCCATCGCCCAGATCGAGGCGCGCGACCCCTCGGCTCCTCTGGTCTGGGCTGCGGCGGAAGGCTGGCATCCGGGCGTGCTCGGCATCGTCGCCAGCCGCCTCAAGGAGCGCTTCAACCGTCCCGCGCTCGCCATCGGCCTTGACGAGACGCTCGGGCGCGGCTCCGGGCGCTCGGTGGCCGGGGTCGACTTGGGCGCGGCGGTGGGTGCTCTGGCCGAAGCGGGGGTGCTGCTCAAAGGCGGTGGCCATGCCATGGCGGCGGGGCTCACCCTTGAGCGCCCCCGCCTCGACGAGGCCATGACCCAACTCTCGGCCCGCCTTGCCGCCCAAGGCGCGGGCGGGGGCGGGCCGACCGATCTTGTCCTCGACGGTGCACTTGCGCCCGGCGGTGCCACGGTCGATCTGGTCGAGGCGATGGAGCGTGCTGGCCCCTACGGCCAAGCCAATCCGGCGCCGCGGCTTGGGTTTGGCGAGGTGGTCGTGCAAAGCCTGCGCCTCACCGCCAATGGCCACGCTCTGCTGCGCCTTGGCCGTGCGGGCGGTCGCGTCGAGGCGGTTGCCTTCGGCGCTGGCACCAAGGGGCTGGCCCCGGCCCTCGAAGCCGCGGCTGCCACGCGCGCGCCGCTGCACGTCGCTGGGCGCCTGGAGATCGACGACTGGGGCGGGCGCCGACGCGCCAAGCTGCGCATCGAAGATCTGGCCCGTCCATGAGCCGCAAATCCGTGATTCCCCCTTGCACCCCCCGTCGCGCTTCGCTATTGCCACAGCAGCTACGGCGCGCCCTTCGTCTAGCGGTCTAGGACGCCGCCCTTTCACGGCGGAAACACGGGTTCGAGTCCCGTAGGGCGTACCAGTTGCAAGGCGCTGACAAGTTTGGGGGTTGGAAACAGCCGCCCCAGCCATAGATCAGCAGCACCGCGCCCTTCGTCTAGCGGTCTAGGACATCGCCCTCTCACGGCGAAAACACGGGTTCGAGTCCCGTAGGGCGTACCAGCGC
>JBCDHK010000571.1:0-1540 GCA_038750185.1 Pseudomonadota bacterium | reverse complement strand
GCATTGGTGGCCTGGGTGCCGCCGACGCAGTTCATGCTCACCACCGTCTGCAGAAAACGCGCGCCATAGGGGACCTGGCGCGTGTCCCGCCCGATGGCCGAGATGGCGTTCGCGTCGGCGGGCTTCGTCAGGTTCGACATGTAGACGCTGATGCCCGGGGGGGAGATCGCATTCGCGGTCATCAGCCTCTCCTGAAAGCAACCGCGTGAGGGCACTTCGATCTGATCGCCGGCGATGAGGCTGGCGTCCTCGAAGGGGCGCCCCTCAATCGCGCCCTGCAGATCGAGCACGCGGGTTTTTCCCGCCCGTGTGAGGCGCACGTGGGCGAGATCAGCGTCCGGGCGGATGCCGCCGGCCGCCCGCAGCGCCCCGCTGACGCTACGCCTGCCACCCCCAGCGCCCATGGCCTCCTGCCGGCGGGTATCGCGATCCTCGCCTCCGACGCGGCCAATATCATGCTGCCCTGCTTCAAAGACGGCGCCGGCCACGAAGACCTTGGCCGAGGCCGTATCGGTGAGCCGGAGCGAGGTGCGCGGCGCACGGCGATAGAAACCCTCGCTCAGGAGGGCCTCGGCAAGCTCCTGCTCGAGCGCCGGTGCCTCGCGACCGAGCGCCGGGATCGCTCTGAGATGCGGCAGCCGGAGCATGCCGTCTGAGGAGATCTCGAAGCTGCCGGAGAAGATGGCGTCGGACCCGACGGTGACCTCGATCAAATCGCCCGGTGAGAGGGCTTCAGAGGAGAGTGCCTCGGAGGAGAGCGCCCAGCCGGCACTCGACGCAAGTCCCCCGGTAGCCTGACCCGGCGCCTGCGCGCAGCGTTCTGCGTTAAGGGCGCTGGAGCGGGCATTGCGCGCGTCCCTAAGATCGTCGGCCGCCGTGCGGTAGTGCGCTTGATAGGCCCCGCCCTGCGCTGCGTCCTCGATGTTCTCTGGCGTCTTCATCGCCGCGCAGCCCGACATGACGACGGCAGCGGCGATGGCGGTAACGGTCGTGCAGCGCATGGGAGGCTCCTTCCCTGGCGAGGTGCTGTGGTGCGCTGCTGTTACCGCGGGCGGCCTGCGCCCTGGCGGGTGCAGCCGGGGAGCCGCGCTGCCCATGCGTGCCCAGACCTATCCGAAAGGACAGTCGCCCCCTCCGAGGGCGCCCCGGCTCTAGCCTGCTGCCGCCGCGCGTGGCCGAGGCCTGGACGCTATCCCTGGCGCATCGACGAGCCCGATCGATCGCCAGCCAGCCCTTGGAGCCGAAGCATGATCGCCACGCCAGACGCAGCACCGAGCCTCCGCGCCTTCCGGCGCGCGCTCTTCGCCTATGGCGCCTCCGAGGCGGTGGCGAAGCTCACCCGCTTTGGCGTGGTGCTCGCGGTGGCACGCAGCATGGAGATCGACGCCATCGGGCTTGCGGCGGCGGCGATGGCCTCGGGCGAGATCCTAAAGGCGCTGAGCGAGACCGGCGCGGGCCAGCGCATCATCACGGCGCCTCAGGCCGCGCTGGAGGCGACCTGTCGGCAGGCTCATCGCTTGATGTGGCTCTGGTGCGCTGG
>JBCDHK010000570.1:0-1541 GCA_038750185.1 Pseudomonadota bacterium | reverse complement strand
GCGGCATCTGGAGCTTTTGCGCCAGTTCCTCCGGGGTCGGCTCACGCCCGATCTCATGCAGCATCTGGCGCCCGGTGCGGACCAGTTTATTGATGGTCTCGATCATATGGACGGGGATGCGGATGGTGCGCGCCTGATCGGCAATCGAGCGGGTGATCGCCTGGCGGATCCACCAAGTGGCGTAGGTCGAGAACTTGTAGCCGCGGCGGTACTCGAATTTATCGACCGCCTTCATGAGGCCAATGTTGCCCTCTTGGATGAGGTCGAGAAACTGCAAGCCGCGGTTGGTGTACTTCTTGGCAATCGAGATCACCAAGCGCAGGTTGGCCTCGACCATCTCGGTCTTAGCGATGCGCGCCTCCTTCTCGCCTTTCTGCACGGTTTGGACGATGCGGCGGTACTCGGGGATGTCGATGCCCACATGGCGCCCGATCTCACCGATCTCGGCACGCACGGCCTCGATGCGCTCACGCTCGCGCTCAATCATGCGCGCCCAGCCCTTGCCGGTGTGGGCGGCCATGCGGTCGACCCAATCCGGATCAAGCTCGGCGCCGCGGTATTCCTCGATGAACTGGCGGCGGTTGACCTTGTGGTAGTCGGCCATTTTGACCAACTGGCCCTCAAGCGTCATCAGACGGCGATTGATGCCGTAGATCTGATCGACCAGCGCTTCGATGCGGTTGTTGTGCAGATGCAACGCGTTGACCTGCTCGACCATCTCGCGGCGCAGCTTCTGGTAGGCGCGCTCGTCGCTGGCGGAAAAGCTCTCGCCGGAAGTCAGTGCCGCCGCAATCCGATGCGACTGCATCTTGCGCAGCCGCTCATAGTTGGCCGCGATGGTGTCGAGACGCTCCAGCACGGCGGGCTTAAGCTCAGCCTCCATGGCCGCAAGCGACAGATTGGCCTGGGCATCCTCGTCATCGGCCTCAACGGCCTCAGGCGCGCCTTCCTCGCCATCCTCCTCGTCGCCCGCCTGATCACCGACATGCCTCTCGGCACGCTCGACCGGCGCAGGCGCTGCCGCAGCAGCAGGCGGAGAGACCGGCGCGATCTCGTCGCCATCGGAGGCCTCGCCAAAGGTGGTCTCCAGATCGATCACATCGCGCAGCAGGATCTTTTCCTCGATCAGCTCGTCGCGCCAGATGGTGATGGCCTGGAAGGTGAGCGGGCTCTCGCAAAGCCCGCCGATCATGGTGGCACGCCCGGCCTCGATGCGCTTGGCAATGGCGATCTCGCCCTCGCGCGAGAGCAGCTCCACCGTGCCCATCTCGCGCAGATACATGCGCACCGGATCATCGGTGCGATCGGTGGTCTCAGCGGCTTCCTTTTGGACCGGCACCACCTCGCGCGCCGCGCTCTCGGGCTGCTCTTCGCTCTCGTTGGTGCTGTCTTCTTCGACGACGTTGACCCCCATTTCGGAGAGCAGCGCCATCACGTCCTCGATCTGCTCGGAGGAAAACTGATCCGAGGGCAGGACGCGGTTAAGTTCGTCGTAGGTGATGACGCCTTTGGCCTTGGCCTTGGCGATCATCTTTTTGATG
>JBCDHK010000569.1:0-1543 GCA_038750185.1 Pseudomonadota bacterium | reverse complement strand
GGGTCCATGCCGAGGGCTTCGAGCCCGGCCTCCAGATGATCGCCAAGCAGCGGCGAGCCGAGCAGATACTGCGCCGGTGCGCCGGTATCCTGGCGCTCGGTCGCTTCGCCGAGCAGGCGCGGATACTCCGAGAGGTCCCAACCATCGCGCCCAAGCCAGAACAGCGCCACCAGTTCGGCTTGTTGGCGGCGGGTGAGATCGTCGATCCAACTGGTCAATTCGAGCGGCGTGGCGTCGTCATGGCTCTCGATGAGGGGGGTGAGCTTGCTGTCGTCGTCGTCTTCGGCGGCGTTGGCGGGGTTGGCCTCGCCCGCATCGTAGGCGCGTGCCTCGACGATGATCCAGCCTAGCGTTTCCAAGGGTATGGACAGCATCGCTTGCTCCTGTCGCCGAGATGTATCTAGTGTAGATACCATAACCGTCGTGCGGAAGCACTCCCTTGCAGTGCACAATAAGACGCACCTGTCGCCCCACAACACAGCCCTCACACCCCGGAAGATCTCATGCCCGTCAAATCCCCCCACCCCGACGACCCGCGCGCGCTGATCGACGAAGCCTATCGCATTGAGGGGCTTTGGCCCGAGGATGCGCGCTCGATCTTTTTCGATTGGGCGCTCGGTCTGCCCACGGGAGAGGACCCGGCCGCCGCTGCCTCGCGGCTTTTGGCCCACCATGGCGCGCAACCGGCAGAGCATCCGATGAGTGTGTTGTTGCGGGAGGCGGCAGCGGGGCAGGGCGCCCGTCCACGCCGGCGTGGCGGACGGGCAGCGCGTACCGTGGGCTAGAGCCTGCGCCGATCAATTGGCATGCTCTAGGCGGTTGTTTCGCAAAGATTTCTTGACTGTGAACCCATGCGCATTGGCTGGCAATCGCTCTAGGCCTCGGCGGCAAACGCGCCGTCAAAGGCATGCCGCATCTCCGTGCGGCCCCAGCCGTGATGGCGTCCAAGGGCTGCGACCAGAGCTAGTTTGGTCTGTACGGCAGCTGGAGTGCGCGTCCCTGTCGGCCAAGCGCCGGCGTCCGCCAGCCAACATCCGCTGGCATAGGCCGAGCTGACCGGCCCGGCCCCCACCTGCGTGCCAGCCGCCAACAGCACACCTTGTGTTTGTGCCTTGGCCAGCACTGGCTCCAGCAGGGCCGCATTGGGCATGTTACCGCCGCCAAACCCCATCAGATGGATCCCGGCCAAAGCCCCACCGAGCGCCTCGACCGTAGCCTCTAGGACAGCGGCATGCGCGCCAGCGGGAGCTGGGGCAGGGGTGTAGGCCAGCACGCTGCGGCTGCTGAGGCTTTGTTCGAGGGCATCGAGCTGGGCTCCGAGCGCCGCCCGGTCGGCCTGGGGCAGGGCGTCAGGCTCGGCGTCGCCATTGGGGCAGGCAAAGGCCGCATCGGCCACTGTGGACACTTTCACGATGCGCGTTGCCGCCATTATCTGGCCGCCAAACGCCACCCGGCAGCCCGGGATGGGGCGCGCTGCCACTGCTGCGGCTAGGGTGAGGTTGGCGGGCGCATCGCTGCCTGCGCGCAGGCTCGCGTCGTCGTC
>JBCDHK010000568.1:0-1544 GCA_038750185.1 Pseudomonadota bacterium | reverse complement strand
GCCGGTCTTGCCGCCGATCTCGTAGCCTGCCACATCGGTGCGCCGCCCGGTGCCGCGCTCGACCACGGCGCGCAGGATGGCCATCATGTCGGCGGAGGTGCGCTCAGAAAACACGCGCTCGCCGAGGGGGCGCCCGCCCTTGAGCAAGCTCGGCGTCACACGGCGCCCACCGTTGGCCAGCGTGGCATAGGCGCTCACCAGATGGAGCGGCGAGACCGAGAGACCGTGGCCAAACGAGATCGTCATCGTCGAGAGATCGGTCCAGCGGCTGGGTTTGAGCGGGCGTGCGCTGCGGGCCTCGGGTAGCTCCAGCCCCGTGGGCTCCAGAAGGCCCAAGCGGTCGAGGTAGTCGCGAAAACGCGGGGTGCCGACGCGCATGGCCAGCCGCGCCGAGCCGATATTGGACGAGCGGCGCACGATATCGGTGACGGGCATCTTGGCGGGCATGCGGTAGAGATCGCGGATGCGCGAGCCGCGATAGACCACGGGGGTGCCGGTCTCGATCAGCGTATCGGGGCCCGCGACACCGGTCTCCAAGGCTATGGCCGCAGTCAGCACCTTGAACACCGAGCCGAGTTCGTAGACGCCCTTGACCGGCTGGTTGAAACGCGGATTGGCCGCGCCGCCCTTGAGATCGGCGCGGCGCACGCGGGCGTTGGGGTCGAAATCGGGCAGCGAGACCAGGGCGGGGATCTCGCCGGTCTGCACATCCATCACCACCGCCGAGCCGCGCAGCGCCGCGTTGTGGGCGATGCCCTCGGCCAGGACTTCGGTCAGCGCCGATTGCACGGCCAGATCGAGGGAGAGCGCCACCGGCTCGGCCAGGCTAGAGGGATCGCCGAGCGCGTCCTCCAGCGCCATCTCGATGCCGGAGTTGCCGACCAGTTGCGCGCTCATCACGCGCTCAGATTCGGCACGCACTTGGCCGAGCACATGCGCCGCCATGCGCCCCGCCGGATAGACCCGCATATCGCGCCGGCCGAATTTGAGCGCTGGCTGGGCCGGGACCAGATCGAGGATCGCCTGTTTTTGGCGCGGCGTGACCGGGCGCTTGACCCAGGCAAAACGGCGCGAGGCGCGAATGCGGCGCTCGATCTCGGTCGCGTCCAGATCGTCGAAGATCGGTGCGAGCGCGGCGGCGGTGGCAGCCGGGTCGCGCACCTCGTCGGGATGGACATAGAGCGACCAGGCCGGCAGGTTGGCCGCCAGCGTCCGGCCCTGGCGGTCGACGATGGCACCGCGCACGGGGGGGGCTGCCTCCGACTGGGCCAGCCGCGGCTCGCTCGGCTGGCTGAGTGCCACCATGCCAAGCCGGACCCCGACCACGGCATAGGCCGCGATGAAAGCCGCCATGATCAGCACCAGACGCCAGTCGTCGCGGCTTGGCGGGCGCGCTTCGTAAGATGGCGGTCCGTAAGACGGCGCTTCGTAAGACGGGGGCTCGTAGGCATCGTCTTTGGGCTGGGTCATTGCGGGCTCCGCTCGGCTGGCGTGTGAAGGAGGGGCGTGCCGGCCTCGGTGAGGGGGGTGTCCGGCTGGACGGG
>JBCDHK010000567.1:0-1546 GCA_038750185.1 Pseudomonadota bacterium | reverse complement strand
CTGGATGTCGAGATGAACGGCATGCCGGTGACATTCGTCATCGACACCGGTGCGACGGCCATCGTTCTGACCGAACAGGATGCCAAAAGGCTGGGGATCGACACGGACTCGTTGATGTATACGGGCGTCGCCGGCACCGCGAATGGTGAGGTGCGGACCGCCCCGGTTCGGATCGAGTCGGTTGTCCTAGGCCAGATGATGGACCGCAATGTGCCCGCCGTGGTGAACTCGGGCGAGATGGACACCTCGCTTTTGGGCATGTCCTACCTTCAGAAATTCTCGCGGATCGAGATCGCGGGTGACCGTCTGGTCCTTGAACGCTAGCGCAGCGTGACCGGGTAGAGCGGCAGGGCGGTGTCTGTGCCAATGGGCGGTCCGTCCTGGACGAGGCCGAAATCCCATTCTTCCAGCTCCAACACCCAAGGCTCGATCATATAGACTGTGTAGCCTGCGCCGAGCGCCTGTTCGAGGAAGGCCCGGTCCGGCTCACCGCTGCCCGTGATCTGGGCGATCAGGCCCCGATCCCGCCCGACCTGAAAGGCAAGGTAATGGGGCGGTCCGTAGATCACGCTTGGCTCGGGGATACTGGCCAACACTTCCCCGGTCGCGCGGGCTGTCTCGCGATAGGTCCATGTGGCGGTGACGTCATGCACCGGGCCAAACACCAGAGCCATGCCCAGCCCGGCCCCCGCCGCCGCTTGTGCGACCGGGGCCGCGGCGCGCAGCCCGGCGGCGATGCCCAGTACCGCGCTAAAGCCCAGAAGGGCGTAGATCGACAGTATCTGGTGCGCGCCGAAATAGCCCGCTGGCCCAAGCGCTATCCAGGCAAAGACGGCGACGATGCCAACGATAGCGCCAACCACCAGTCGCCGCCCCTGCCCCACTGCGAGGTGCGCAAGATCGACCAGACCCCGCGCTCCCAAAATCGCGAAGACCGGAAGGATCGGGAGGAAGTATCGCATGTTGGCGCTGAGCCCGCCGTGCCACGCGAGCAGGAAGAACGGCAAGGTCCAGATCCCTAAGGCGGCCAAAAGCATGAGGTATGCGCGGCGCCCGGCGCCCCAGGGCCGCAGAAACGCTAAGAGAGCCAGCCCCAACCATGGGAGACTTTGGCCGAGCCCCTTCTTCGGCATGCCCCAAAACTGCACCGTTCCATCGCCGCGCGGCTGGATCCCAGGGCGATTGTCGGGCGACAGACGCATATCGCCGACAAGGTTCCAGGCACCGAACGCGTAGCGCGCGGCAAAGGCCTGCGCCTGGGGCACCAGAAACCAGGCGGCCGCAACGACCACCGCAAGGCTGACCAAAACAGGCCAGCGCCACGATGCCCGCCACGTCACCATGCGAAACCCCGCCATCGCGAGGACGCCGGCCACGACCAGCCCCAGAGCGGGGGCGTGCCGGGCAAGGTTAGTCGCGCCACCTGTGGTCCCATAGGACACGGGGTTCCACGTGCCGAACTTCAGTTCGTTGGCCACCCCGGCCACGATAAGCGCAGGAATAAGCCCCACGAGACCCGCGCGCCCGGTTCAGATCGGGCTTGCGG
>JBCDHK010000566.1:0-1555 GCA_038750185.1 Pseudomonadota bacterium | reverse complement strand
TCAGGCGGCCCCAGGCGGCGGGGTCGGCCTCGGCCAAGGGCGCGATCGGATCGATGATGCCGGCGTTGTTGACGAGAATGTCGAGGCGGCTCGTGCCCGTCAGCGCCTCGGCCTTGGCGATGGCGGCTTGGACTTGGGCGAACTCGGCCACATCGCAGGCCACCGCCTTGGCGTGCCCGCCGCCTGCGCGGATCTCCTCGGCCACGGCGCCGGTCTCCTGGGTCGAGCGCGCGGCCAGCACCACCGCCACGCCCGCGTCGGCCAAGGCCCGCGCTGCCGCAGCCCCGATGCCGCGGCTCGCCCCCGTGACCAGCGCCGTCTTGCCCTTGAGTTCTGTCATGCCATGCCCCCACCCACTGCCTACATCACCGCCCCGATCTGCCAGGGCACGAATTCGTCGTCGCCGAGCCCCTGGGCTTCGGACTTGGAGGTCTCGCCCGAGGCCACGCGCAACAGAAGCTCGTAGATCTCGCGCCCCTTGTCCTCGACCGTGGCCGCTCCCGCAAGCACAGCCCCCGTGTCCACGTCCATGTCCTCGGACATGCGCCGGTACAAGTCGCTGTTGGTGGCGATCTTGATGGTCGGCGCAGGCTTGGAGCCGAAGGCCGAGCCCCGCCCGGTGGTAAAGGCCACCAGTTGGCACCCGCCCGCGATCTGGCCCGTCACGGAGGCCGGATCGTAGCCGGGGGTGTCCATGAAGGTAAAGCCCGGCGCGCGCACGGGCTCGGCGTATTTGTAGACCGCCGTGAGCGGCGTGGTGCCGGCCTTGGCGGCGGCGCCGAGGGATTTCTCCAGGATGGTCGAGAGCCCGCCCTTCTTGTTGCCGGGGGAGGGGTTGTTGTCCATGGTGGCGCGGTTTCGGGCGGTATAATCACGCCACCAGGCGATGCGCTCTAGCAGGCGCTCGCCGGTGGCCTGGTCGACGGCGCGGCGGGTGAGGAGATGTTCGGAGCCGTAGATCTCGGGCGTCTCGGCCAGCACACCGGTGCCGCCTTGGGCCACGAGGAGATCGCAGGCGTGGCCGAGGGCGGGATTGGCGGTGATGCCCGACCAGGCGTCCGAGCCGCCGCATTGGAGCGCCAGTTTGAGCGCGGAGGCCGGGCAGGGCTCGCGCACGGCTTCGTCGGCGATGGGCAGCATGGCGCGCACCTTCTCGATGCCGCGCTCGACGGTGCGGCGCAGCCCGGCGACGTCCTGGATGTTCATCACCTGGAAGAGCGGGCCTTGCTTGAGGCCATAGGCTTCGAGCAGCCAGTCGATCTGGTTCATCTCGCAGCCGAGCCCGACCAGCAGCACGCCCGCATGATTGGGATGGCGGGCATAGCCCCAAAGGACGCGCTGGAGCGCCTCGAAGCCATCGCCCGCATCGGCCATGCCGCAGCCGGTGCCGTGGACAAACGCGCTCACGCCATCGACATTGGGATAGGGAGCGAGCGCGTCGGGCCCAAAGGCCGCAGCGATGCGCCGGGCGGCGGTGGCCGAGCAGTTGACCGAGGTCAGCACCGCGATGCGGTTGCGCGTGCCGACACTGCCGTTCTCGCGGCGAAAGCCCTGG
>JBCDHK010000565.1:0-1574 GCA_038750185.1 Pseudomonadota bacterium | reverse complement strand
TGGTGGCGCTCGGTGGCGCGGCGGGGGCGTCGCTGCGCTTTCTCGTTGTCTCGTGGGCAGGCCGGGCGCTGCCCGGATTTCCCTGGGGGACGCTGATCGTCAATGTCGTGGGCTCGGCGTTGATGGGGGTGATCGCGGTGGCGCTGATGGAGCGCTTTGGCGGCAGCCTCGCGCGCTTTGCGCCGCTGTTGATGACTGGGGTGCTTGGTGGCTTCACCACGTTCTCGGCCTTCTCGCTCGACGCGCTCTCCCTGATCGAACGCGGGCGTGCTGTCGAAGCGCTCGGCTATATCGGCGCGTCGGTGGCGCTGTCCATCGGGGCGCTTTGGCTTGGGCTGTTGCTCGGGCGCGCTGTGCTTGCGCCATGAGTGGGGTGCAGCATGTGAGCGTTGGGGAGGACGAGGCCGAACAACGGCTCGACCGCTGGTTTCGCCGCCAGTTTCCCCACATTGCTCAAGGCCGGATCGAGAAGCTCTGCCGCAAGGGCGAGATCCGCGTCGATGGCGCGCGGGTCAAGACCGCCACGCGCATCGCACCGGGGCAGGTGGTGCGCGTGCCGCCGCTGCCGGTGGCCGAGGCGTTGCCGGCTCCTCAGCCCAAAGCCCCGAGCGAGGCCGAAGCCAAGGCGCTGCAAAACGCCGTCCTTTGGCGTGATGAGCACCTGATTGTGCTCGATAAACCGGCGGGGCTGGCGGTGCAGGGTGGCTCTGGCCAGCATCGCCATCTGGTGGCGCAGCTCGCCAGCTTGCGCTTTGGCCGCGAGGACGATCCCCGCCTGGTGCACCGTCTCGATAAGGATACCTCCGGGGTGCTGGTGCTGGCGCGCACCGGCGCGGCGGCGGTGGCCCTATCGCGTTTGTTTCGCACGCGTGCTGTGGAGAAGATCTACTTTGCGCTGGTCGCTGGTCGGCCCTCGCCACAGGCGGGGACGATCCGCTACGGGTTGGTCAAGGCGGGGGGAGCGGGCTCGGAGAAGATGCGCATCGTCCACCCCGACGAGCTTGCGAGCACTGTCCATGCCCGCTCAGCGACCACCGATTATCGAGTGATCGAGCAGGCGGGCGATCGTGTGGCTTGGGTGGCGCTACGCCCGGTGACGGGGCGCACGCACCAGTTGCGCGCGCACATGGCAGCGCTTGGCACGCCGATTGTGGGTGACGGCAAATACGGCGGTCGCTCGGCCGAGAACAAGGGCGATGGTTGGGGGTCGAGCCTGGGCGGGGCGGTCAGCAGAAAACTGCATTTGCATGCAGCACGCTTGGCCTTCCCCCATCCGATGACCGGCCAACGCCTGAGTTTCGACGCCCCTTTACCCGAGCACATGCGGCGCAGCTTCGATTTGCTCGGCTGGCAGGAAGCGGCGGTTGAGGCGCCGTTGTTTCCAGCCTGATATTGTGCCCCACCCCAACCCCCTGAGTATGCTTTGGAGCAGGGGTTGGGCGGTCGCTTCGGGCTGATATCAGACCCCCATGCAGAGGTACTTGATCTCCAGGAAATCCTCGACGCCGTGGCGTGAGCCCTCGCGCCCGAGGCCGGAGTGCTTAATGCCGCCAAAGGGGGCGACCTCGGTCGAG
>JBCDHK010000564.1:0-1584 GCA_038750185.1 Pseudomonadota bacterium | reverse complement strand
CCGGCCGCCAGCCTTGGCCACCAGTGGGCCAGCGATGGCAGCATCAGAAGTGTCGCTGTCTGTGAGCGCGTGGGCCAGGATCTCGCTGGTGCCAGCATCCACAGCGATGTGCAACTTACTCCACGCTCTGCGCTTTTCGCCATGCTTGAGCCGGTCCCACTCACCGGGGCCGTAGAATTTCAGCCCCGTGCTATCGAGCACCAAGTCCACCGGTGCTGTCCGACCGGGCGCATTCATCTCGATGGCTACCGTCCGCCGCCTGCGGGCCAGCGTGGTGTGATCGGGCACCGCCAAATCGAGGCCCATCAGTGCCAAGATCGAGCGGGTAAACCCCTCCGCCTGTCGCAGCTGCAACCGGTACACAGTGGCCAGCATCAGCACCGTCTCGATGGCGAGATTGGAAAAGCGCGCCTGCCCGCCACGGGTCGTCCGCCGCGGCGCGGCCCAGGCTGCCAGGGCGTCCTCGCTGATCCAGAAGCGCAGATCGCCGCGCTGGACCAAGCCTCGGTCGTACTCAGGCCAGTTGGTTACTTTGTACCGGGCGCGGAGGATCTTGTCGCGATGGGGCTCATGAAACTTAAAGGGCATTTCTTGAGCCTACCCAATCACCAAAATTTCCGCCACTATCGATCCATGCACCATGTTTGGATGCCCCCGTCGCGCAAGTGTTTTCTCTCTGCTTGGGTCGCGTGATCGGTGCTCTCCTGTTTCAGGCCTCTGGGTGCGGCTTGAAAAGGGCCGCGGGCCGGTATGGATGTGAGCGAAACGGGTCCTCATCACGACGGCGAGCGCGAAGCTCGCCGGTCGCACTCAGGTTTTCCCGTTCCTCTTCGCCGATCTCCGATCCTTACAGGTTGAGAGCCCTCCTCACGCCCCCGACGTCCCGACGATCAGCGCAGTGTCACGCTGCCGTCGGAGCCCGGTATCTCTCGCCGTTCGTTGCCACCGCCCAGAGCGTCCTCGCCATCTTGTTGGCCAGCGCCACCGCTGCCAACATTCTGGGCTTGCGCGCGAGCAGGCGCATCAGCCACGGATCGCCCTTGCCGCGCCGGACAGCCCAGCGGATTACCGCCGTCGCGCCAGAGGCGCGCGTTCCGCGCGACGCGCCGCTGATCAGCAACCTGCGGATGTCGCGCTGGCCCGCCTTCGAGGTCTTGCCAAGACGCTCCTTGCCACCCGTGGAGTGCTGGCGCGGCACGAGGCCAAGCGTCGCGCCAGAGGCGCGCGTCCCGCGCGACGCGGCAAAGTCTCGACCGCGCCGGAAGGTCTCGAGCGGCGGGGCGAAGGCCTCGATCGCGGCGGTAGTGATCGGACCAACGCCGGGCACGCTTTGCAATCGCGCCGGCACCTCAGCGGTCCGCGCCTCGGTGCGCAGCCGCTTGTCGAGAGCGGCGATGCGCTCATCGAGATCGTGGATCTGCACCTTGTTGCACTGCCCGTGCCGGCCTTGTTGCACGGGTCATAATTTGAGCGAGATAGCCCCTTTCCCTGCGCGCTACGACACGCGTTCGAAGACCGCGGTGCCCAGTCGGGTCATGCGGTTCAGAGCGTTCACTGCGATCTTGGCCTCTGTCTTTTGCACCT
>JBCDHK010000563.1:0-1589 GCA_038750185.1 Pseudomonadota bacterium | reverse complement strand
CGTGGCCCTCTCCTGCAGACGGCACGGCACATCTGACCGCCGCACAGCTTGCCATGCTCTGGGAAGGCATCGACTGGCGGCGGCCGGCCTGGACCTCGGCGCCGACGCGGGTTTCTTGAGTATCTTACTGATTATGCTGACTAATCGTGGATTTCATGGGGTTTGGACAGTAGACTGGAGCCCATGGAGATCGCCCTCGATCAGCTGCCCGACGACCCGGTTGCCCTGAAGGCCATCATCGCCGCACAGCGCGCCGAGGCCGTGCGCATGAGCGCCTCGGTCAAAGCCTACGAGGCCCTGATCGAGGCGCTGAAGCTGCGCATCGCCCGGCTCAAGCGCCAGAAGTTCGGCCGCTCTTCGGAAAAGATCGAGCGTGAGGTCGGTCAACTCGAACTGACCCTCGAAGCCCTCGAAGTGAAGATCGCCGCCGAAGACACCGAGAGCGAGGACGACGCGGAGGGCGAGAACGACAAGAGCAACGACAGCTCCTCCAAGCCCAAGACCGCCAAGACCGTGCCGCGCCGGCGGGGCAAACCTCGGATCGCAGAAGACGCACCGCGCGAGCGCCACGTGCTCGATCCCGGCGAGATCTGCCCCGAATGTGGCGGCCAGCTACGTCTGCTCGGCGAAGACGTGTCCGAGATCCTGGAATACGTCGCGGCCAAGCTGAAGCTGGTCGAGGCAGGTCTGTTTGACATCGGGGCGCCCGAAAAAATCCTGCCGGTGCTGCGAGAAGATCACCCAGGTGCCGGCCCCGTCACGCCCGGTGCCGCGCGGCATGGCCGGGCCCGGCCTGCTGGCCCACATTCTGGTCGCCAAGTACGACGATCACCTGACGCTTTACCGCCAGGGCGAGATCTTCGCCCGCCTCGGCGCCGACATCCCGCGCTCGACCCTAATCGATTGGTGCGGCCAGGCGGTCGCCGCACTCACTCCCCTGAGCGCACGGATCAAGACCAGCGTGCTCTCGGCCAGCCGCCTGCACGCCGACGACCGGGTGCCCATCGCAAATCCGCCCAGCGGGTTTTGATGGGGTCCCGACACGCCGATCCGGGTACTCGACCCCAAGGTCAAAGCCGCCGGCGGCGCGCGCGGCGTCAAAGAAGGCCGGATCTGGACCTATGTTCGCGATGATCGGCCCTGGGGCGGAACCGACCCGCCGGGTGTAGCCTACTTCTTCTCAGTCGATCGCAGGGGCGAGCATCCCCAGGGCCACCTCAAGCACTTCCACGGCATCCTGCAGGCCGATGCCTACGGCGGCTTCAAGGCGCTCTACCAGCCCAAGCCCGACGGCCTCGTGCGCGTGCGCGAAGCCGCCTGTTGGGCCCACCTGCGCCGCGACTTCCATGACGTCTGGAAGTCGACCAACTCAACACTCGCACACGAAGCGCTGGAGCGCATCGGCGATCTCTACGATATCGAGCGCAAGATCAACGGCTTGGGTGCCAAACAGCGCCTTGAGATCCGCACAAGTGAGAGCCGCCCCAAAGCCGAAGCCCTCCGAGCCTGGATGCTCGATCAGCTCACGCAGATCCCCAGCAAGGGCGCTCTGGCCAAGGCGATGCGATACGCTCTCGGGCGCTGGCCCT
>JBCDHK010000562.1:0-1596 GCA_038750185.1 Pseudomonadota bacterium | reverse complement strand
GCCACGGGCGAGACGGCGCGTGTCATCGCGATCTCGCGCCAGGTCACGCTCACCACCACCGCGGCCACCCTGGCCCTGGTCGCAGCCATTCTCGCCGCCGCTCCAACGATCCTCGCCGCCTTTGGGCCCGAGTTCGTGGCAGCGGCGCCTGCACTCTGGTGGATTGGCGCGGCCCAATGCCTGAACGCGGCCCTAGGCCCAGTCAGTTCGCTGCTGATGATGGCAGATCGGGCCGAGGCGGTACTGCGCGCACAAGTGCTAGCGCTGGCGATAACGCTGCTGCTTGGCCTGGCACTGATCCCTGGGATGGGTGCCAACGGTGCAGCGATTGCCTTGGCAGGGGGGATCGTGGCTTGGGGCTTGGGCATGCTGTGGCGGAGCAAGCGCGATCTTGGCATTGATCCTTCACTGTCGGCTATTGTTCTCGCGCGACCTCCTCGACAGTGAGGCTTTCCCAGCCCCACAACCGGTGATAGAATCCATTCTTGGAACACCTCAACACCTGGCACCGGCGAAAGAAGGTCTTGACTGTGCACCGCTTCCCAAACCGCGTCGCTGTCGGTGCACCAGACAGCGCCCCGGCACGGCGCGCCTACAGGCTCTGGCCCCATGGCTGATGCCTCACGGCGGTTGCGCATCGCGCATCTGGCTTTCTCGTCGTTGCCGGCGACTGTCGGAGGGCTGGAGATCGTAGTCGAGGCGCTGATGCGCGAACAGCGCGCTGCGGGCCATGAAGTCACCCTTGTAACGCGCTGGCGCCAAGCCCGCACGCGACAAAGAGCAGGCTTCGACGCCCCGATACTCCCGCTGCCGCCGCGCCGCCACAGCCCATCCTCGCCCCCCTTTCGCGATGTCGGGCCGCGCTGGCCTGTGGCAGCAGCGGCGCTGGCGCATCAGTTGCGGCGGCGCTTCGACATCTGGCATGCCCACTGGGTCTATCCTACCGGTTGGATGGTCCATGATGCGCTCGCCCGGCTCGGCACGCCCGTGGTGATGACCGGACACGGCGCCGATCTCCAGATCGAACAGGCGGCACACTACGGCTTTCGCCAGCATGCCCACCATGATCGCCGCGTGCGCGATCTGGTCCCGCGCGCGGCTGGCCTGACGGCAGTGTCTGCCCCAATGATCGAAGAACTCCTGGCCCTTGGCGCACACTCCGAGCGGACGCATCTGATCCCCAACGGCGTGGAGTCCCAGCGCATCGGCGCAGCAAACCCCGACATCGCGGCGATCCGCGCCCGCCTCGATGTGCCGCCGAGCGCCACGCTGGTGCTGTCCATCGGGCGCGCAGAGCATCGTAAGGGCTGGCAGTTCGCCCCGGAGACGCTGTCTCGACTTTGCCAGGCAGGCGCGGATGTCATCTGGCTATTGGTCGGCAAAGGCTCTGAGACCTTGCAAGAGGCCGCCAGGGCGCATGGCGTGGTCGAGCGCATGCGTTTTCTGGCGCCGATCCAGACGCTGGGCGCAAACCGGTTTCCGCCCGATGGCGTCCTCGACCTCTACCGTGCAGCCGATCTGTTCGTTTTCCCCTCTCTCTCCGAAGGCCATCCCCTGGTGCTTCTCGAAGCCATGGCCGCGGGAGCGCCGATCATC
>JBCDHK010000561.1:0-1613 GCA_038750185.1 Pseudomonadota bacterium | reverse complement strand
TCTTCTGCCTGCCACTCGTCGCCACGGGCCCGATCTTGCGGGTGTTCTTCGGCCCGGGCCCGGGACCGCAGATCACGCTGGCTGCCTTGGCCGTCTACTACACAACGCTGATCCCCTTGCTGGTGGGCCTGCGCGCCGCGCCGGACAGTTGGTTCGATCTGGTGCGCAGCTATGGGCGGGGCCGGTTCGCGGCGCTCGTGCATGTGCGCGCAATGGCGGCGTTGCCGTATCTGTTCACCGGTCTGCAAATCGCCGCCCCTGCCGCGTTTCTGGGCGCGATGGTGGGCGAGTTTACGGGTGCCGAACGCGGCATGGGCGTGCTGACGGTGCGCGCCATTCGCGCGCTGGATGTCGAGATGACCTGGGGGCTGGCCACAGTCGCAACCGCAGTAGCCATCCTGGCCTATGTCGGGATCGGCGCCTTGGCGCGCCGTATTCTGCTGGCTGATCCGCCTGTCATTTTGGCCGCACCAGCCTCGGCCGCGGCACGCGGGCGGGTTTGGCGAGACACGGGGTTTGTCGCTCTGGTGGCTGTGCTGGCCTGGGCCGGAGCGATCTGGGCTTTCGACCTCAACCCGTTCTTCGCCAAAGGCCCGGTTGATGTGTTCGCTGCGCTGTTTCTGGACAGCGATGCGGGGACAACGCGCGCGACGCTGGCGGTTGCCCTTGGCGAAACGGCGGTGTTCCTCGTGCCCGGCTATCTCGCGGGCTTGGCCGCTGGCGCGGGTCTTGCCATTTTGCTGGTCCTTCTCCCCGCGCTGTCCGCCACGGCGATGCCGCTGGCCATCGCTCTCCGCTCGGTTCCCATCGTGACGACCGCGCCGCTTGTGGTTCTGCTCTTGGGGCGGGACGCGACCGGGACCATTGCATTGGTTGCCGTCATGGTCTTCTTTCCGACGCTGGTCGCCTGCTTGCACGGGCTGCGGCAAGCGCCGGGGCAGATCATGGATGTGTTCGACAGTTTTGCCGCCGGGCCGATCACACGGCTGATCCGGGTGCGCATCCCCGCGATGCTGCCCGCCTTCTTCGCAGCCGCGCGCATGGCGGTGCCCGCGTCGGTTCTGGCGGTGACAGTGGTTGAGTGGTTGGCGACTGGTGCAGGGATCGGCAGCCTGATGGCGCTGTCGGCGTCGCTCTCTGATTATGACATGCTGTGGAGCGCGGTGGTGGTGGTCTCGGTGCTCTCGACGCTGGGATATGGGCTGGTGGGGGCGGTGGAACGGCGGGTGCTCAGCCGCTATGCCCCCGAGCAACTGTCATGACCTTGTCGCCTGCCGCCTTCGCTATTCCGGGGGATATCGAGACGCGCACCGGGGGGTACATCTATGAGCGTCGTCTGTTGGAAGAGTTGCGCGCGGCGGGGCGTTACGTGCAGCACCTGCAGATTGGCGCGTCGTTTCCCTATCCGACGCCTGCGGATATGGTGGATTTGATCGCCCAACTGACAGCGTTGGGGGACGAGCGCCCGGTCATTCTGGATGGGTTCCTTTCGGCGACCATCGACACGGCTGCGTTGGAACGTCTGGCGATGCCAACACTGGCCATGGTGCACCATCCGCTGGCACTGGAAAGTGGGCTGGATGCGACGCGGCGCGATCACCTTTATCGAATCG
>JBCDHK010000560.1:0-1617 GCA_038750185.1 Pseudomonadota bacterium | reverse complement strand
TGCCAGGGGTTTGACAGGAACGTCATGGCGAGTTCGAACACCTCGTCGAAGGGGCGCTTGGGTTGGCCCTGGTTGGCGGCCTTTTCCGTCCAGATCAGCTTCTCTCGCTCCAAGATGGCGATGCGCGTCTCATAGGCGCTGATGACGGCTGGGCTGTCGGCGGCGATGATGCGGTCGAGGAGCTGTTCGATCTGGCGCTCCAGCTTGGCGGCTTGGCGTTTGGCGCCGCTGGCCAGGGCCTTGGCCTGATCGAGACGCTGCTGCCAGATGTCGGTGAACATGGCGCGGGCGACGGCGAGGGCCGGCTCGGTCGGCTGCAAGGTAGCGAGCAAGGCCTGGAAGTCGTCCTCCAGTCGGTCGCGCCGGATGGATTTGCGGTAGTCGGGGCAGCCCTTGGCAAAGCACATGTAGTACGGGTGCTTCTTGCCGGTCTTGGAGGTAGACCAGCAGGCAGTCAGCGGTTTGTTGCACGAGGCGCAGGCGACGGCACCGCGGAGCGGGAAGTCGGCGTCGATGTCGGGACGAGCGGGTACGCGTGCACCCTCGCGGATGCGCTCCTGGATGCGCTGGAATTCGGCCAGGGTGATCAGGCCTTCGTGCTGGGCCTTGCGCAGGCTCACATCCCAGTCGGGCACTTCGAGGTGGCCGGCGTAGTGGACGCGGGTCAGGATGCGGTGGATTTCCTCGTAGCGCACCGTGCCGCTCGGATAGCGCGCGGCGAAGGCGGGCTCGGCTTCGAGAGCGCGGCGCACTTCGGCCTGGGATTGCAGCCGTCCGGAGGCGAAGCCTTTCAGTACGCCCGCCAGGATGGTGGCGATGGGCTCGTCGCGGACCAGCACCTTGCCATGGCCGGGGCGGCGCTCGTAGCGATAGCCGACGGGCGCGTGGAAGCACCAATAGCCGTTGAGCGCCCGGGCGCGCATCCGGTTGCGGGTCTGCTCGCCGTTCTTTTGGCGCTGGTGCTGGCTGACCGAGGCGAGCAGGTTCTCGATCAACACGCTGTCGCTGTCCTCGCCGAAGGTGAGCGAGGGGCTTTCCAGACGCCCGCCCATGTCGGTGAGGGTGCGGCGCAGCGCCCAGTGGCTTTCGATATCGCGGGCAAAGCGCGAGATGTCGTCGATGACGACGACCATGCCCGTATCCGCATGGCGGCGGATGAAGGCCAGCATGGCGGTGAAGGCCGGGCGCTCCATCAGCCCGCCCGAGACGGCTTTCTCGTGGAAAGTCTCGACGACGGTGTAGCCCTTGCGGGCGGCGTATTCGCGGCAGCGGGTGGCCTGGCTCTCCAAGCCGTGGCCATCTTGGACTTGGGCGACGGACGAGACGCGGCAGTAGATGACGGCGGGGTGGTGGTGGGCCTCCTGTGGCGGCGGTTCTGGGTGTTTGGGCATGGTCGGCTGGCCTTTCTGAGCCGGGATCGAGGAGACACCGGCATCGTTAATTTGAGGTTAAACTTTCTGGGAGAGTACCATATCGGCAGAGGGCAGAGGTGGTCGCGGGATTTCGGACCAGTTGCTCAGAGCCCGTCCGACATAGGGATTAAGGTTTACAGTATGTTGCGCACCTGCGGAGGAGCATGTTGATGCTTGCGATGTAGAGGCAGGCGCGGGCGGTTTT
>JBCDHK010000559.1:0-1621 GCA_038750185.1 Pseudomonadota bacterium | reverse complement strand
CCAGGTTCGACCGCCGTTTCGCTTCGTCCCACGCGAACTCCATCGGCTCACTCCAGTGCGGGCACGGGGGGTGCGGCGCCCCGGCCTGACAGGCCAGGGCGCTTGGCCGTTCAGGCTGCGTGCTTGAGTTTGGCCATCTCCTCAGCCAGGGTCCAGAGCGCGCGGTTGAGGCTGCGGCTCTGGTCGATGGCCTTGACCTCGCGCACCTGCTGGCGGCGGCGCCGGCCATTGGCATCGCGCACCAAGCCTTGCTGGCCGCCGCGGATGAGGTTCTCCTGCACCCGGTTGAAGGTGCGCCAGAGATCGGGGCCGCGGTCATCCTGGCGCTGGGCATCGAGCAGCCGCTCGGACTGGATCGGCACCTTGTCGGCATCCTCGAAGCGCAGCTGGAAGGCTGCCGTGGCAAAGGCCGCCTGCTCGCCTTGCGTGAGGGCAGTGGCCTGCATGGCCTCCACCGCGCCCATCACCTGTTCGGCCTCGCCGAGCACGGTGTAGGCCCCCTCGATCACCTCCTCGACCGCTTGACCGGTGTGGCGCACCTTCACCTCGCCGAAGCTGTCGCCGGCAAACAGGCCGTTGGCGCAGACGAAACGGAACACGCCAGAGACCATCTGATAGGCCGAAGTGCCGTCGTGGGCGTTGACCAGGATGACCTCGTGCGCCTCGCCCCGATCATTGGTGCGCGAGCGATGGCGCAGGCGCACCAGATGCTTGGTGAAGGCCGACTTGCCGGGGATGCGGCTTTGCGCTTGCTGGGCGTAGAACGGCTCGAAGCCCTCGCGGCCCAGCCCCTCCAGCACTTGGGCCGTCGGGATATAGGCAAAGCGCGCGCTGCGGCTCTCGTGCGCCTCGGTCGCGAACACGGCCGGCACTGCGGCGGCGATCTCCTCCAGGGCGAGGGGCTGTGTGCCGCGTGCCGCGATCCGGCCGCCGTCGCTCATACCGCGCATGTATCGTCTCATCGGTCTGCCTCTTTCTTTGCCGAGCTCCATGCTCGCCAGAGACAGACCGATCTTTCCCCGACCCATGGGCGAGTGCGCGCTACCGCTCCTCGTGCCGGCCCCCGCTGCATCCGGCATAGCGCCTGCACCAATCGAGATAGCCGAGGATGGTGCGGCCCTCGGCCACCTCGGCACGCCAGCGCTCTGGCGAGAGGGGCGTCAGGGCTGCCTCCTCGGCCGCGCCCTGCTCGAGATGGCCCTTGGACATCCAGGGCTCGGCCTGGATGCGGCTGAACCAGTCCTGCAGGCTCGGGATGCGCCCGCCACAGTCCTCCTTGATGTGCTGCTCGGCGATGAAGCGCACCGGGACTTGGCGCCCGGCCGCGTTGGTGATCGCCGTGCCGAACAGGCGCTCGGCCTCAAAGCAGCCTTGCGCATGGTGGCGCAACGCTCGGTGGGTGTAGCCACTATAGAAGGCCTTTGACCCATCGATCCAATCATGCAGAGCCTGGTAGTCTTCGGCCACACCGCCGAACTTGCGCGCCGAGCTCTCGGCGTGGTGTAGGGGATGGGCCATGCTCATGCCTCCCAAGCGCTGCCGTCGTACTGGCGATAGGCCACGTTGTGGTCGCCCTCGATGTGGTCGGTGTCCACGCCGATGTGCCAGGTGATCTCGCCGT
>JBCDHK010000558.1:0-1632 GCA_038750185.1 Pseudomonadota bacterium | reverse complement strand
TGCTTGCCAATCTCGAATTCACCCTGGCGATGGAGAACGAGGTCATGGGCGCGATCCTCGATGATGGCGAGGAGCCCAACGATGCCGCCGCCGCCTGGCTCAAGGCCAACCCGGAGGTGCTGGAGGGCTGGCTCGACGGCGTGAACACGCTCGCGGGCGAGCCCGGACTGGCGGCAGTGCGCGCCTCCCTCGGGCTCTGAGGTAAGGGTGTGGGCGACTGGCTGGAAATCCCGAAAATCCCGGTAGGCGATGGGGCGGAGGCGGTCTTCGACTGGCTCCAAACCAACGCCTCGGGCACCTTCGATGCCATGGCCGATGGCTTGACCGCGCTGATCGACGGTCTGCTGTTCGCCTTTGAACTGCTGCCGCCGGTCGTTCTGATCGCGCTCTTTGCGGCGCTGGCCTGGGCGCTGCGCCGCGGCTGGCGTGCGCCGGTCTTCACCGCCCTCGGCCTCGCCTTCATCCTCAACCAGGGCTATTGGGACGAAACCCTGGAGAGCCTCACCCTGGTGCTCTCGGCCTGTGTGGTGTGCATGGGGCTGGGTGTGCCCATCGGCATCCTGGCGGCGCGCCGACCTGGGCTCTATGCAGGGATGCGCCCGGTGCTCGATCTGATGCAGACGCTCCCAGCCTTTGTCTATCTGATCCCAGCCATTGTGTTTTTCGGCATCGGCATGGTGCCGGGGCTGATCGCCACGGTGATCTTCGTCCTGCCCGCACCCATCCGCCTGACCCACCTCGGCATCTCCTCGACACCTAAACCGCTGATCGAGGCGGCCGAAGCCTTCGGTGCCACCGGGCTGCAACGCCTCGTCAAGATCGAATTGCCCCACGCCGCCCCCCAGATCATGGCCGGTCTCAACCAGACCATCATGCTCTCGCTCTCCATGGTGGTGATCGCGGCGCTGGTTGGTGCCGACGGCCTCGGCGTGCCGGTGGTGCGCGCGCTCAACCGCGTCGATACCGGGCTCGGCTTTGAGAGCGGGTTTGTCATCGTTGTCCTCGCCATCGTGCTCGATCGCCTCGTGCGTGCGGAGGGCCGTTCATGAGTACGCCTGCGGTCTCTTTCGACGACGTCTCGATCATCTTCGGCCCCAAGCCCACCGCCGCCCTGGCGCTAGCCGACAAGGGTGCGACCCGCGAGGAAATCCAGGCCGAGACCGACCATATCCTCGGCGTCCACGGCTGCTCGCTTGATATCGCACCAGGTGAGATCGTCGTGCTCATGGGCCTCTCGGGCTCGGGCAAATCGACGCTGCTCCGCGCCGTCAACGCGCTCAACCCGGTCAGCCGCGGGCGTGTCCTGGTGCAAAGCGGCGACAAGACCGTCGATGTCGCCAAGGCGTCGGGGCGCGTGCTGCGCCGCCTGCGCCGCACTGCGGTCGGCATGGTATTTCAGCAGTTCGGCCTGCTCCCTTGGCGCACCGTGGCCGAAAACGTAGGCTTTGGCCTGGAGGTCGCTGGCGTCTCCCGCGGTGAGCGTGAGGCACGCGTGCGCACCCAGCTCGATCTGGTCGGCCTCGGTGGGCGCGCCGAAGCGCTGGTCGGTGAGCTATCAGGGGGCATGCAACAGCGCGTCGGCCTTGCCCGCGCCTTTGCCACCGAGGCGCCGATCCTTCTGATGGACGAGCC
>JBCDHK010000557.1:0-1635 GCA_038750185.1 Pseudomonadota bacterium | reverse complement strand
GTGCTGGTGCGCTCGACCGCCTGGCTGCCAGCCAAGGGCCTGCGCGAGCGCGCCGAGGAGGAGCGGGTGCCTTGGCCAGCCTTCGCCAAGGCCGGCGACCTGCGCCTGATCGAGGGCCCGGTGATCGACCCGCAAGTGGTCGCAGCCGACATACTCGAACTGGTCGCCGGTCACGACCTGCAGGCCATCGCTTACGACCGGTACCGGATCAAGGATCTGGAACGCGAGCTGGAACGCCTCGGCGAGAGCCTGCCGCTCGTCCCCCACGGCCAGGGGTTTCGCGACATGAGCCCCGCCGTCGATCGACTAGAGCGGCTGGTCGCGCTGGGTGCCGAGGGCGGGCCGGGCCTGGTTCATAGCAACCAGCCAGTCCTCAACCTTTGCGCCGCCAATGCCGTCGTCGAGGCCGATCCCGCCGGCAATCGCAAGCTCACCAAACCCAAGAGCCGGGGCAAGATTGACGCCATGGTGGCGCTGGCCATGGCGCTCGGCGGCATGAACATGGAGCCGCCAGACGACGCCCCTGCCTCCAGCCCCTGGGATGAAGACCCGGATTTCACGCTGCTTGCCTAGATGTCAGTCATGCGCATCCTGGGCTTTGACATCGATATCCGCCGCGGCTCTGAGCACCGCGATAGCCTCTCAGCCTATGAGCGGGGCGATGGCCACGTCTTCGTTGAGGGCGGCAGCGAGAGCGAAGCCGGCCAGACCGTCACGCTCGACAGCGCGCTCTCGGTGCCCGCGGTCTGGTGTGCGGTCAATTTTCTGGCGGGCACGCTGGCGGCGCTGCCGATGGAAGTGCGCCTCGGCGACCGCGTCGAGGAGGGCAATCCGCTGGCACGTCTCCTGAACGACGCCCCCAACGACCACACCACCGCGTTTGATTTCCGCTTCTGGCTGATCTCCCAGGTGTTGACCTGCGGGCGCGGTTTCGCGTTGATCCGACGCCGGCGCAACGGCGTGCCGGTCGAGATGTTCGCCCTGGAGGGCCACCACGTCTCGGTGGATGAGGTGCTCGACGACACCCGCCCGAGCGGTGTGCGCCGGGTCTATCGCTACAACGCCCGCGGGCGGTCTCGGACTTTCGAGGCCGGCAGCATCGTCGATATCGCCTACCAGCTGAAGCCCGACCGGCTCAATCACTACAACCCGCTGCATCAGATGCGCGACGTGCTCGGCATGGCGCTGGCGGCGCGAGCCTACGGGGCGAAGGCGTTCCAGTCGGGCGGTGTGCCGCCAGTGGTGCTGGAGGGCCCGTTCCAGAGCGGCAAGGGCGTGACGGCGGCGGCCAACGATATCTTCAAGGCGATGCTGCGCCTGGCGCGCCAGAAATTCCCAGTGATGGTGCTGCCGAGCGGTCACAAGCTGATGCCACTCGGCTTCAACGCCAAGGACATGCAGCTGGTGGAGCTACAGCGCCATCTGATCGAGGAGGTGGCGCGGGTCTACCAGCTGCCGCCCGTCTTCCTGCAGATGCTCTCGTCCGTCACCTACGGCAACGCCGAGCAGCAGGACATGCACCTGGTCAAGCATACGCTGCGCCGTTGGGTCGATCAGATCGAGGACGAACTGTCGTTAAAACTGTTCGGCCCGCGCAGTCGGCGCCGGGTGGCCTTCAATCTCGACGGCCTGCTC
>JBCDHK010000556.1:0-1636 GCA_038750185.1 Pseudomonadota bacterium | reverse complement strand
GTGATGACGGTGCACGGCGCCAAGGGCTTGGAGGCGCCGGTGGTGATCCTGCCAGACACCATGAAGCAGGCCCGTCTCGGCGGCAACGCGGCGCCGCGTCTGGTGGCGGCGGGCGAGGTGGCAGGGCGTGGGGCGGTGCTCTGGCTCGGCCCCCGCGAAGAGGATGATCGCCGTGCCGCAGAGGCGCGCGAGGCAGCGGCGGCGCGCGAGCGGGCCGAAGCCGACCGGCTGCTCTATGTCGCACTCACCCGTGCCGAGGACTGGCTGATCCTATGCGGTGCCGAGCGCAAATCGGGCCCCGAAGGCCTCTGGTATGGCCGCCTTGCCGAGGCAATGGCGCGCTGTGGTGGTGTTGAGGCCACTGGCCCGGACGGCATGACCGTCCTGCGTCTTGGCGAGACGGCGCAGGCGACGGAGGCGCTCTCTCCGCCCTCCGTAAAACGCCCGACAGCCCCCGCGTGGATCGCGCCCGCGCGCCACGAAGAGCGCGCGCAACGCCTCAGCCCCTCGACCCTGATCGAGGGCCGCTCGGCAGAGGCGCCGCGTCCTGGGGCAGGACGCGACAAGGCGGCAGCGCTCGCCCATGGCCGCGCCGTGCATTGCCTGTTGGAGCGCCTGGGCGACCACCCGCCAGAGCAGCGCCCTGTGCTCGCCGAGCGGCTGCTTCTGGCGCAAATGCCTGAGTTGGCCGCCTCTCAACGCGCAGAGGCTTGGGCCGAGGCCGAGGCCGTCTTCGCCGCTCCCTTTGCCAAGGCCGTGTTCGGGCCAAACAGCCAAGCCGAAGTGCCCATTGCCCTCGATCTGCCGGGGCTGGCTGGGCAGCGCCTGCTGGGGCGCATTGATCGCCTGGTTGTCACTGCCGATCACGTCACGGTGATCGACTTCAAGACCGATGCTATCCCGCCTGCCGATCCAGCCCAGGTCGAGCCGGCCTATTTGGCACAGATCGGCGCCTATGCGCTTGCACTTGCAAGCATCTATCCAGGGCGGACCATTGTCTCAGCATTGCTCTGGACGGCCACACCGGCCATGATGGCACTCCCCCCAGCGCCGATCCGCGCAGCGCTTGTACGCGCAGGCATTGCAGCAACCGGGGATTGCCTGACCTGAGCGTGCTGCCTATCTTCGTTCTCCGAAACCGCGCTCCAGCCCCGACCGAGCGCCAAAGACGAGGAAAGACCCATGGCCACCCTATCCGTGACCGATGCCAGCTTCGACAAGGACGTCCTTAGCTCCGACAAGCCCGTCGTGGTCGATTTCTGGGCCGAGTGGTGCGGGCCCTGCAAGCAGATCGGCCCAGCGCTCGAACAGATCTCGGACGAGCTGAGCGCCGAGGTGACCGTCGCCAAGGTCAATATCGACGACAACCCCAACGCACCGTCCAAATACGGCGTGCGCGGTATCCCGACGCTGTTGATCTTCCGCGGCGGTGAGTTGGTCGATCGCAAGGTCGGTGCCGACAGCAAGACCGGCATCTCGAATTGGATCCGCTCGGCGCTTTGAGGTGAGAGCGATTTCAAAGAAGGTGGAAACACCGACTGATCAGGAAACCGCGATAAAACAATAGCCTAGAGCGTTGTGCGTGAACCAACGTCTGCGCACAACGCTATAGCGGCTTCAGGCGTGCTCGCGCAGG
>JBCDHK010000555.1:0-1639 GCA_038750185.1 Pseudomonadota bacterium | reverse complement strand
GTGCGGGTGCCCTTGGCCAACGCCTCGGGCCCCTCGGCGGTCCAGCGCTCGCCGTGCAGGCGCACAAGGCCGCGCCCCTCCGCCCCGTCGAGCACCACCGCTTCCATGCCGAGAAGCGCGTTAGCACCAGTGCGCGCGGGGGCCTTTTGGGCGCGCACGATGAGGCGCAGGACGAGAGCGAAAAAGGCCGCACTCGTGAGGGTCAGGGCGATAATCAGGGCGGGCGAGATCTGATAGGCCGGCAGGTCGGTATCGACCAGGATCGAGGCGCCAAAGCCAAAGGCCAGGATGCCGCCCACCCCAAAGACGCCAAAGGAGGGACTGAGCGCCTCCACCGTCATGAAGGTGAGCCCCAGCGCGATCAGGGCCAGCCCGGCATAATCGACGGGCAGCGTGTTGAGCGCAAAGAGACCGAGAACCAGGCAGATCGCGCCGACCACACCAGGGCCAAAGCCCGGATTGGCCAACTCGAACACGATGCCGTAAAAGCCGATGGTCATCAGGAGGAGCGCCACATTGGGGTTGGAGAGCACCTCCAGGATCTGCGTCACCGTGGAGCGCTCGACGATCTCGACGGCGGCGCCCTCGGTGGCAAGCGTCACGGTGGTCCCGCCCGAGAGCGCGATCTCGCGCCCGTCGATCTGGGTGAGGAGATCGGCCACGCTCTCGGCGACCAGATCGATGACGTTGTTCTCCAAGGCGCCGGTGGCGGTGAGGGTGGCGGCTTCGCGCACGGCCTTTTCGGCCCAGTCGGCATTGCGTCCACGCCGCTCAGCCAGGGCGCGGATGGTGGCGACGGCGTCGTTGATCGCTTTGGAGCGCATCGCATCGGCATTGGAGGGCGTGGCGGGGGCGCCCTCTTCGTCGGCGGTGTCCTTGGCGGTCTCCTCGCTGCCCTCCTCAGCGTCTTCGCTGGAGGGCGGTGCCGGATCGGCAGGGCGTGGGGGAGCATCGCCGCCCGGCTGTCCCGGCGCGCCGCCCATGCTGACTGGGGTGGCGGCCCCCAGTGTGGTGGTCGGTGCCATGGCGGCGATGTGGCTGGCGTAGAGGATGTAGGTGCCGGCACTGGCTGCGCGCGCGCCCTCGGGCGCCACATAGCCCGCCACGGGCACCTGTGAGGCCAGAATGGCGCTGTCGATATCGCGCATGGCCGTGACTAGGCCCCCCGGCGTGTCGATGCGCAAGATCACCAGGGGAGCCGCGCGCGCCTCGGCCTCTTCGATGACGCGCTCGACGTGCATGGCGGTGGCCGGGCCGATCGGGCCGTCGATCTCGGCCAGGAGGACGGGTGTGGCGTCGCCCGAGGGCGTGCCTTGGCCGGTGGCGAGCGCCAAAGGAGCCAAAACCGCCGCCAGACAGGCTAGCAACCGGCCTGTTTTCCAGATCATCGCCAGCGCCTTCATGCCCGTACCGCCTCGGCGCTCTGGCGGCGGGCGCGGTCGAGCAGGAACAGCTCGGAGGCATTCTCGGCACTGACATAGCCGGTGATCTCACGCGTGCGCGGATCCCCCACACCGACCGCCCGCGCGGGGCTCTGATAAAGCCGCTCCAACACCGCCTCCAGGGGCGTCTCGGGGCCGAGCACCTCGACATCGCGCACCATGAAGCGTGTGACGGGCGTGCGCGCACCGTCGCGCCC
>JBCDHK010000554.1:0-1643 GCA_038750185.1 Pseudomonadota bacterium | reverse complement strand
CTCGTCGCGCTCGGTGCCGAGGGCGGGCCTGGTCTGGTTCATAGCAACCAGCCGGTCCTCAACCTCTGCGCGGCCAACGCCGTGGTCGAGGCTGACCCCGCCGGCAATCGCAAACTCACCAAACCCAAGAGCCGGGGCAAGATCGACGCCATGGTGGCGCTGGCCATGGCGCTCGGCGGCATGAACATGGAGCCGCCAGACGACGCCCCCGCCAGCAGCCCCTGGGACGAAGACCCGGATTTCACGCTGCTTGCCTAGATGTCAGACATGCGCATCCTGGGCTTTGACATCGATATCCGCCGCGGCTCTGAGCACCGCAATAGCCTCTCGGCCTACGCGCGGGGCGAGGGCCACGTCTTCGTCGAGGGCGGCAGCGAGAGCGAGGCCGGCCAGACCGTCACGCTCGACAGCGCGCTCTCGGTGCCTGCGGTCTGGTGTGCGGTCAATTTCCTCGCCGGCACGCTGGCGGCCTTGCCCATGGAAGTGCGCCTCGGCGACCGCGTCGAGGAGGGCAATCCGCTGACCCGCCTCCTGAACGACGCTCCAAACGACCACACCACCGCGTTCGATTTCCGTTTCTGGCTGATCTCCCAGGTGCTGACTTGCGGGCGCGGTTTCGCGTTGATCCGGCGCCGGCGCAACGGCATGCCGGTCGAGATGTTTGCCCTGGAGAGCCACCACGTCTCGGTGGACGAAGTGCTCGACGACACCCGCCCGAGCGGCGTGCGCCGGGTCTATCGCTACAATGCCCGCGGGCGGTCTCGGACTTTCGAGGCCGGCAGCATCGTCGATATCGCGTACCAGCTGAAGCCCGACCGGCTGAACCACTACGATCCCCTCCATCAGATGCGCGACGTGCTCGGCATGGCCTTGGCCGCGCGAGCCTACGGGGCGAAGGCGTTCCAGTCGGGCGGCGTGCCGCCGGTGGTGCTGGAGGGCCCGTTCCAGAGCGGCAAGGGCGTGACGGCGGCGGCCAACGATATCTTCAAGGCCATGCTGCGTCTCGCCCGTCAAAAATTCCCGGTGATGGTGCTGCCGGGCGGGCACAAGCTGATGCCACTCGGCTTCAACGCCAAGGACATGCAACTGGTGGAGCTACAGCGCCATCTGATCGAGGAGGTGGCGCGGGTCTACCAGCTGCCCCCGGTGTTTCTGCAGATGCTCTCGTCCGTGACCTACGGCAACGCCGAGCAGCAGGACATGCACCTGGTAAAACACACCCTGCGCCGTTGGGTCGATCAGATCGAGGACGAACTGTCGCTCAAACTGTTCGGTCCGCGCGGGCGCCGCCGGGTGGCCTTCAATCTCGACGGCCTGCTCCGCGGCGACTTCGCTGGAAGAATGGCAGCCTACGCCCAGGCGATTTCTTCCGGTCAGATGACGCCGAACGAGGCGCGGGGGCGAGAAGGCCGTCCCGCCCTCGATGGCGGCGACCAACTGTTGATCCAGGGCGCCATGGTGCCGATCAATCAGGCCGCGCGGCCCGGCGCGGTGCCGGAGCCCGCACCAACCGACCAATCCGGCGACGATGCACCAGACCAAGGAGAGAACGACGATGGCGTGTGAGGAGACAATCACCATATCGGTCAACCTAGACGCGGCTAAAGCCGAGGCACGGCTCGCAGCGATCAGTCAGGCCATGG
>JBCDHK010000553.1:0-1654 GCA_038750185.1 Pseudomonadota bacterium | reverse complement strand
GGCCCGGTCATAGCCCTCGATGCGGTCTCCGAGCGCTTCAGGCCCGGCTGCTTCCATGCCCTCCTCGGCGAGAACGGGGCCGGCAAGTCGACGTTGGTCAAATGCCTCATGGGGTTTTACCGCGCCGATGCGGGCCAGATCGTCATCGCCGGGCGCGAGCGCCGCATCGAGGGCCCGCAGGATGTCCAGGCGCTGGGGCTTGGCATGGTCTACCAGCACTTCACCCTGGTCGAGCCCATGACCGTGGCCGAAAACCTCGTCCTCGCCCGCCCCCAGATCCCCCCCGTGATCCACTGGGCCGAGGAGCGCGAGGCCATCGCCCGCTTTATGAAGAGCGCGCCCTTCCAACTCGACCCCGAGGCGCCGGTGGCGACGCTGGCGGCGGGGGAGAAGCAAAAGCTGGAGATCCTCAAGCAACTCTGGCTTGGGCGGCGCTTTCTCGTCCTCGACGAGCCGACCTCGGTGCTCACGCCCGCCGAGGCCGACGAGGTGCTCGGCGAGATGCGCCGCCTCACCGACACGGGCGCGCTCAGCGTGGTGCTGATCACCCACAAGTTCCGCGAGGTGATGGCCTTTGCGCGTACCGTCAGCGTGCTGCGCGGCGGGCGCCATGTGGGGCGCGCTCAGGTCTCCGAGACCGATGAGAGCCGGCTGGGTGCCATCATGTTCGGCCAATCCCAGCCGAGGGTGCTCTCTGAGCGCACCCAGATGGCACCCGCACCGCCCTATCTCAAGATCACTGGCCTGCGCGCGCGCGGTGACCGGGGCACGCTGATGGTCGCCGAGGCCACGCTCAGCGTGGCGCCTGGGGAGGTCGTGGGTGTGGCCGGCGTCTCGGGCAACGGCCAGAAGGAACTGGTCGAGGTGCTGGCGGGCCAGCGCTTGGCCGAAGCGGGCCGGGTCGAGGTCGACGGACAACCCTTTGCAGGCACGCGCGAGGAAATCGGCGCGCGCGGCGTGTTCCTGCTCGCCGAAGAGCCGCTGGCCAACTCCGCCGTGCGCTCCATGAGCGTGATGGAAAACCTGATGCTGCGCCGCTATGACCGCGCTCCCGCAGCCTCGGGCCCCTGGCTCAACCGCCGCGCCATGCGCCGCTTGGCCGAAGGGTTGATCGCGCGCTACCGCGTGCGCAGCGCAGGCCCCGATGCGCCACTCCACACCCTCTCGGGCGGCAACGTCCAGCGCACAGTGCTGGCGCGCGAGCTGTCCGAGGACGTGCGCCTGCTGGTCGCGCAAAACCCTTGCTTCGGGCTCGACGCTTCTGCTGCAGCCGAGATCCGCGCCCAGATCCTGGAGGCGCGCAACCGCGGCGCGGCGATCCTGCTGATCTCGGAAGATCTGGACGAGACACTGGCGCTCTCCGACCGCATCCTGGTGATCTCGGGCGGGCGCATCGTCCACGAGACGCCAGCAGCCAAGGCCAACCGCTACGAGATCGGCCGCCACATGGCCGAGGCGCCTCCAACAAGGGGGGCTGCATGAGCGAGGGCCTGTCCTGATCACGGGCGGGCGGTCAATCCGATGCGACAGGAGCCTTGAGACCGCGCCATGACCAAGCAGCATAAGTCGTTGGAATGGCAGAGTGGATGGGATTCGAACCCACGAGACCCTTTTGGGGCCTACTCCCTTAGCAGGGGTGCCAGCATATGCAAAG
>JBCDHK010000552.1:0-1669 GCA_038750185.1 Pseudomonadota bacterium | reverse complement strand
GGCCGCGCGTGGGCTGGGGGCCGTCGGCTTGGTCCTGGCTGCCCCTGCTATGTGGGGGGGCGTGGCGCGGGCTTTTTGGCCGCGCAGCGCCGCCTGGCTCGCCGCAGCCGTGGTGCCCGAACGCCGTCTCTCAGGGCGCGGGGTGGTGCGCATCCAAGCCTCGGACAACATCGAAGCACTGCGCGCACTCGGGCGCGATCCGCTTTATTTGGCGCCGCCTTCGGCGCGTGAATTGCTGGGGCTTGTGCGCGTGGTCGATCAGGCGGCTGAGGCCGCGCCGCGGGTCGATCTGCCTGCCCTGATGCTGCTTGGCGCGCGCGACCAGATCGTACCCGAAGCCGCCGTCACCCGTGTCTTCGCCCGCCTCAAAGGCGCGCGCGAGACCAAACGCTACGCCGAGGGCTGGCACCTCCTCTTTCGCGACCTCGGCGCAGGCGCGGTGATCGAGGACGTCGCCGCTTGGACCCTGGCCCGCCCCGGCCCGGCCTGCAAGTAAGGCTTTACCGACGCTTGCGCCCGCGCCCCTTGCTCGCCCGCGAGCCCGGCGTGCCCGAGGACGAGCGTGGGCGCACATGCTCCTCCACCGCCTCCTCGATGGCCGACTGGCGCGCAAGCGGATCGTCGGCCACGGCCAGATCGACGGCCTCCAGGCGGCGGACTTCGTCGCGCAGGCGCGCCGCCTCCTCGAACTCCAGGTTCTCCGCCGCCTTCATCATATCGCGGCGCAGCGCCTCCAGATGGGCCTTGAGGTTGTCGCCAGGCTTCGGCCCCTTGGCCACCTTGGCGGTAATGCGCTTCTGATCGGTCGAGCCCGACCAGGTGCCCTCCAACACATCGCCCACATTCTTGGCGATGGTGGTGGGCGTGATGCCATGCTCCTCATTATGGGCCATCTGGCGGGTGCGCCTACGCTCGGTCTCGCCGATGGCGCGCTCCATGGAGCCGGTCTTCTTGTCGGCATACATGATGACACGGCCGTCCACGTTGCGTGCCGCCCGCCCTATGGTCTGGATGAGCGAGGTCTCGGAGCGCAGAAACCCCTCCTTGTCGGCGTCGAGAATGGCGACCAAGGCGCACTCGGGAATGTCGAGGCCCTCACGCAACAGGTTAATGCCGACCAGCACGTCGAAGGCCCCGAGGCGCAAGTCGCGGATGATCTCGATGCGCTCGATGGTGTCGATGTCGGAGTGCATATAGCGCACCCGCACGCCCTGTTCGTGGAGGTATTCGGTGAGATCCTCGGCCATGCGCTTGGTGAGCGTGGTGACCAACGCCCGCCCACCTTTGGCCGCGACTTGGCGGCACTCATCAAGGAGATCATCGACCTGGGATTTGACGGGGCGGATCTCGACGGGCGGATCGATCAGCCCGGTGGGGCGGATCACCTGCTCGACGAAGACGCCGCCGGTGCGCTCCAACTCCCACTTGCCCGGTGTGGCCGAGACGAAGACCGATTGCGGGCGCATCGCCTCCCACTCCTCGAATTTGAGCGGGCGGTTGTCCATGCACGACGGCAGGCGAAAGCCGTGGTCGGCCAGCGTGCGCTGGCGGTTGAAGTCGCCTTTGAACCTCCCGCCGATCTGCGGAACTGAGACATGGCTTTCATCGGCGAACACTATGGCGTGGTCGGGGATGAATTCGAAGAGAGTCGGGGGCGGCTCACCCGGCG
>JBCDHK010000551.1:0-1674 GCA_038750185.1 Pseudomonadota bacterium | reverse complement strand
CGGTGCGCCATTCGAGGGTCTCCTCGATGCCCTCGCGCGGCAGGTATGGCCAGAGCGTGACCATGTCAGCGTTTGCGCTCATAGCCGAGCCGGTCAAACTCGACGATCCAGTCGCGCGCGTTGGGGCGGACCAGCTCCTGGGCACGCTTTGGGCTATCGACGATGATGATGCGCTGGTCGCGCGGGCCGGTGTCGCGTTGATCGGCCCCGGCGCCGCCGATGGCCTCGATACCAAGGCGTCCGTTGGGGGCTTTGGCGAGCGGCATGATCGACTCGCGGCCGTTCTCACCCATCATGCCAAAGCGCCCCCGCGACATGGGGAACAGGGTCGGCACATTGACTACGCTGCCGTCCCTGAAGGCGGCGCCGTTGGCGTAGAGACCACCCGTTGCCAGAGCGCGCGCTGCCGACGAGCCGAACGCACCGGGGGCTGCGGCGGCTACAGGCGCACCGCCGAACGCCCCGAGTACCGCGCTACCGATCTGGCTGAAGATGGAACCGAGGGGGCTGCCGCCACCGCCTGAGCCTGAGCCGTTCAACGCGTCGACCAAGCCATCCGAGATTTGCCTGAACACGCCGTCGAGCAAACGGTCGGCCAGGTTCTGGAAGATGCGTGCCACGGTCTCGGCGAAGCTGCGCAAGGAGATCTCGCCCTGACGCAGCATATCGCGCAGCGGCGAGGTGACATCGGAGATGGTGCCGCGCACCTGCTGCACGCGCTCGTCCGCTGCCTCTTGAGCCTTTTGGTAGGCGGTCTCGGCCCTGATCTCGCCCAGCACTGCGCGGCGGCGCGCCTCGGCGGCAGCGTCGATGGCGGTGCTGAGTTTCTGCGTGACCTCGATCTGGGCCGACTGGGCGGTGCGCAGCAGATCCTCCTTGACCCGGGCCGCCTCGACCGTGGCGGCGTAGGCGTCGCGGACCTTTTGCTCGGCGCCGATGATCCCGGTGCGGCGGCGGATGGCAGCGGTCTCGCCTTCGATGCGCTTCAGGGCGTCGGCAAATCGGTCTGCATCCGGGTCTCGCGCTGCACGGCTTCGTCGACCGCCGCCGCCGCTGCCGGTGGTCGAGGGCAGATTGACTGGCTTGATTTCTGGCAGATCAGGTGTCTCATCGGCCATGGCCTTGCGCAGATCGGCAATCTGCTGGGTGAGCCTCTGCTCCTGCTCCAGCAGGTTGTTCATCTCCAGGCGATGCGCTTCCTCGTCATCGAGGGCGGTCCGATCCAGCATCAGCGAAAGCTGCATCTCGGCGTTGCGTGTGCGCTCGGCCTCCAGTGTCGCGATCTGCTCCTCACGGCTCTTGTCGATCAAACCGAGGACACCCAGCACCTGGCGTCCGAACTGAATCACCCGGCTCACAGCCCTGCCGAGCCAATCGACCAGACCCGTCAGCGCATTGACCACGGTTTCGATTGCGGGCGCGAAGGCGGTGACGAGGCGATTGCCAAGGCCGGTGGTCGCCACCCCAAGCCGATCCATGGAGGCATCGACGCGCTGCATGGCGGCGAGGGTCTTGGCGTCCATAGTCGCGCCAAGCGCTTCGGCTTCATCGGCCAGACGGTTCAATTCTGTCGAGTTGTCCTGGTACAGCGGCAGCAGAAGCGACAGGTCCGAGCCCAGAGCCTCTAGAAAAAACACCATCTCTTGCTGGGTGACGCCAGCTTTTTGCAGGCTG
>JBCDHK010000550.1:0-1679 GCA_038750185.1 Pseudomonadota bacterium | reverse complement strand
TTCCCCAACGGGATACCCGCGCACCGTGATCTGATGCACCGCATCGCGCTTGAACTCGTCGCTGTAGTTGCTTGTCCCCATCGTCGCCTCCTCGGCTCAAAGTAAGGGGGCAAAGCGTCTATAAATCTAGGGGCACCTCACTGCAAGACCTCAAGGAACGGGAAACACGCGAGAAAGCCGTCACTTTTTGAGGCGCACGCCTGCGCCGCCGCCGTTTTCCTCGATGGACCCTGCTCCGGCTTACTATAGGGCAGTCTTTATGGCTGTGGTCGTGCTCCGTCGCGGCGTGCGAACTTCGTTCTCAGACTTGTTCACGGTCTCACGCGCAATACCGGCCAACTCGGCAGGGCCGATTTGCTCGATTCGGAGCATGTTTCTCCCTAAGCTAATGTTCGATCTCGCTGCCATCGACTTGGCCCTTGGCAATTTTTGGCACAGAAAGCAGGCAAGCGAGATCAATACTGAAGGTGAGGTTTCGTGGGCTACGCCACGGGCTCGCGAAGATGCTCGGCCAGCGCTTGCTGCGCGCAGTCGCTGGCCAACCGCGTCAGCGTCGCCAATATGTCTTCAGAGGCGCCCGCACTGTGCCTGAGCTGTTCCAGCGCCTTGAGCGCGTGTCGCAACCCTTATAGAGACACGTCAGCGTCGAGGCAGCACGAGAAGTGTGTTTGCCCGTTTGGGTCTATTGGCGCGGGCTCTTCGTCGGTCGTAGGGCTTCTCCGTTTCTTTCCAGTTGGCGGAAGACCCGGTGGAAGCCGATCCATCCAATTCACTGTTTCACTGCAAGATCAGGGGCTTGTGCGCGCAGTGTGGCTCCGGCGGTAGGATTCGAACCTACGACCTGCCGATTAACAGTCGGATGCTCTACCGCTGAGCTACGCCGGACCGGTGCCGTCTGCGCGGGCTCAGGTTCACTATCAACTGTATGAGAGGCCGTCCAGTCGAAAGATCACTGGCGGCGGCGGTAGGGGCCGGTGGCCGCGGGCGCGTCGACCAGTCCGGCATCGATCAGTTGAAGAAGGTGGCCGAGGAGGTTGCGCGATGCCGCACCGTGGAGGCTCGGATCCGTGTCGGCGTAGACGACCGCTGTCAGCGCCTCGAGCGTGAGGGGCTCGGACAGCGCCGCCAGGATCGCCGCCTCCCTGGCCTGACGATGTGCGCGGAGCGCCCGAACCCGCGCAGGGCCGTCGGGCACCGGGTCGCCATGGCCCGGAAGGTACACAGCCTCCGGTTTCGCCTCGAGACGCTCGAGCGACGCCATGTAGGCGGCCATGTCGCCATCGGGTGGCGAGACGAAGCTCGTCGACCAGCCCATCACGTGATCTCCGGTGAAGATCGCGCGGCCCTCCCCCCAGACAAAGGCCATATGATCCGACTTGTGACCCGGCGTGTGGAGCGCCGTGAGATGCCAGCCGTCACCTGCGATCACGTCGCCATCCGAGATCTGGCGGTCCGGCTTGAACGCCCAATCCACCCCCTCGCCCCCGCCGAGCGTGGGGTCACGCACCGCCGCCGTCCCCATGGCCATCACGGGCGCCTCCAGACGGGCCGCAAGCGCAGGTGCAAGCGCCGAGTGATCGAGATGCGCGTGGGTCACGAGAATGGCGGTCACATGCCCTCCGTCGGGCAAGGCAGCGAGGATCGCCGCCTCGTGGGCGGTGTCCATCGGCCCCGGATCG
>JBCDHK010000549.1:0-1686 GCA_038750185.1 Pseudomonadota bacterium | reverse complement strand
TGTCCTCGACCCCGTAGGCGAGATGGCCAAAGGCGCGGCCGTGGCCGTATTCCTCCTCCGAGCCCCAGTTGTAGGTCAACTCGACCGGCGCCTCAGGCTGGCCCGGCGCGCACATGAAGACCAGCGTGAATTTGCCCGCCTCCGACTCACTGCGCCGGGTTTCTTCGAGGCCGAGATACTCCTCCAGGAACACCTTGGTCTTATCGAGATCATGGACCCGAATCATGGTGTGCAGGTATTTGGTTGGCATGTGCGCTCCTCCGGCCTTGGCTTGTCCACAAGCAAAGTGGGGGTTATCCCCACTGATAATTTTTGGCCCACAGGACATTCCACATCCCTCCGCGCCATACTAGCCCACCTGTCGAAACTGGAGCCCAGAACCGCCATGAATGATATGTCGCACGAGCCCGAACGACAGGCCGAGCCTCTGCCAACCGCCCGCCCCACCGTGCCCGCCATGGAGGCCGTGCTGGGAGAGCCCCAACCGGTGCTCGACCACGGCTTTGTGCGCGTGGTCGATTACATGGGCGATGACGGCGCCGTGGTCCAGGCCGCCCGCGTCTCCTATGGGCGCGGCACCCGCTCGGCGCGCGATGATGCGGGCCTTATCCGTTATCTCATGCGCCACTGGCACTCGACCCCGTTCGAGATGTGCGAGATCAAGCTGCACGTGAAGCTGCCCCTCTTCGTCGCGCGTCAGTGGATCCGCCACCGCACCGCCAACGTCAACGAGATCAGCGCCCGCTACTCGATCCTCGACCGCGAGTTCTATATCCCCGCCCCCGAGGCGCTGGCGGCACAATCTTCGACCAATCGCCAAGGCCGCGGCGAGGTGCTCGCGCCCGAAGACGCCGCCCGCGTTCTGGCGCTCCTGCGCGAGGATGCCAGCCGCGCCTACGACCACTACGAGGAGATGCTCGACCCCGAAGGCCTCGGCCTCGCGCGCGAGCTGGCGCGGATGACGCTTCCCGCCAACGTCTACACCCAGTGGTACTGGAAGACCGATCTGCACAACCTGCTGCACTTCCTGCGCCTGCGCGCCGACCCCCATGCCCAATGGGAAATCCGCGCCTATGCCGAGGCCATCGCCGCCCTGGTGCGCGACTGGGTGCCGCTTTGCTGGGCCGCCTTTGCCGATTATCGCCTGAATGCCGTGACGCTGTCCGGCCCGGCCATGACCTGTCTCAAGCGCATGCTGGCGGGCGAAACCGTGGTGCAATCCAACAGCGGCCTCAGCCCCGGTGAGTGGCGCGAGTTCCAGGCCGCACTCGGGCGCACGTGAGGGCCTGGGCCGCCACGATGTGTGCTGTGCTGGTGGCGCTGCCCCTCACGGCTGAGGCCGATGGTGTTGCAGCGCTTTGTGCCGATGCGCCAGCCCCAGCGCCGGTCTGCGATTGCGCCGCCGCAGCCCTCGCGCTGGAGGTGGCCCAAGACGACTATGCGCTCTACCAGAGCGTCGGCTTTGACTATGCCCGCCTGCGCGCCGACGGCGAGCGCCGCGCCGCGGCCTGGGAAGCAGCCCTCACCGCTGCAGAAACCCGCGCAGGCGGCGGCGTGACCTCCGTCAGACGCCGCGTCGACGCCGTAGCCCGCACCCACCGCGCCGTCATCCGCCAGTGCACCAACTGACCTGATCGCACACCCAGATCACCACCGCATAACGCCCGGTCTTGGCGATGGCCACCA
>JBCDHK010000548.1:0-1697 GCA_038750185.1 Pseudomonadota bacterium | reverse complement strand
GGCACGGTGCCTAGGCTGGCCCCACGTCAGCCGGAGCCGCCCATGCGCCACGCCTACCCCTTCACCGCCATCGTCGGCCAGGACGACCTGCGCCTTGCCCTGACCTTAGCCGCCATCGACCAGAGCATCGGCGGCGTGCTGGCCTTTGGCGATCGCGGCACCGGCAAATCGACCGCAGTGCGCGCCCTCGCCGATCTCCTGCCCCCCATTGAGGCCGAGGATGACACCGGGCCGCGCCCGACCCCGGTGGTCGATCTGCCGCTTGGCGCCACCGAGGACCGCGTCGTCGGCGCCCTTGATCTCGAACGCGCCCTGACCCGTGGCGAAAAGACGTTCGAGCCCGGGCTCCTGGCCCGCGCCGACCGCGGGTTCCTCTACATCGACGAGGTCAACCTGCTCGAAGACCACATCGTCGATCTACTACTCGATGTTGCGGCCTCGGGCGAGAACGTGGTCGAGCGCGAGGGGCTCTCGGTGCGCCATCCCGCACGCTTTGTCATGGTCGGCTCGGGCAACCCGGAGGAGGGCGAGTTACGCCCGCAATTGCTCGACCGCTTCGGGCTCTCCGTCGAAGTATTGACCCCGCAAAGCGTGCCCGAGCGCATCGACGTGGTGCGCCGGCGCGATGCGTTTGAGCGCGATCCGGCAGCCTTCATCGCCACTTGGCAGGACGCCCAATCCGCCCACCGCACCGCCATTACCAACGCACGCGCGCGCCTGGAGCACATCGAGAGCCCCGATGGCGTGCTCGAACAGGCGGCGGCCCTCTGCCTCGCCCTCGGCACCGATGGTCTGCGCGGCGAACTGACGTGTTTGCGCACTGCACGCGCCTTGGCCGCCCTCGAGAGCGCCAAGACCGTCACCCTCGATCACCTGCGCCGCATCGCCCCGCTTGCCCTGCGCCATCGCCTGCGCCGCGACCCGCTCGACGAAACCGGCTCCACCGCCCGCCTGGAGCGCGCCCTCACCGAGGTGCTGGGGTGAGCCCCGAGGCCACTTGGCGTGATGCGGATCTGGCAGCGGCGCTGGTGGCGGTCGATCCGCATGGGCTCGGCGGCATTGCGCTGCGCGCCCGTCACGGCCCGGTGCGCACGGCTTGGCTCGATGCGCTGGCACGGCTTCTGCCAGAAGGCATGGCGCTGCGCCGCCTGCCCGCCCACATCGGCGACGACCGTCTGCTCGGTGGCCTCGATCTGGGCGCGACACTCTCGGCAGGGCGCGCGGTCGCGTCCAAGGGGCTCCTTGCTGAAAGCGATGGCGGCCTCGTCGTCGCAGCGATGGCCGAGCGTCTCGATCCGGCCACCGCAGGGCGGCTGGCAGCAGCGCTCGACACCGGGCTGGTGCGGATAGAACGCGACGGGCTCTCGCGCACTCTGCCCGCACGCCTTGGCGTCGTCGCACTCGATGAACGCACCGATGACGAGCCCGCCCCCCCCGATGCCCTCGGCGAGCGTCTGGCCTTCAGCCTCGATCTCGATCCCTTGCCCCAGGCGACGGTCACAGCGCCCGCCTTCACCAAGGCCGATATTACCGCAGCGCGCCGGCGCCTGCCTCAGGAGCGCCTCTCCCCCGAGACCGAAGCCACGTTGGTCGCGGCTGCCGCTGCCTGCGCCATCGCCTCGCTGCGCGCGCCGATCCTGGCCGTGCGTGCGGCCCGCGCGCTGCTTGCCCTGCACAGCGGTGCCCTCAAGGAAGGC
>JBCDHK010000547.1:0-1722 GCA_038750185.1 Pseudomonadota bacterium | reverse complement strand
TGCTTCTGGCCGCCCATGATGCGGGCCCAGACGTCGTCTTCGAGCAGCTGGCGGCGGCCGGCGTGCAGGTGGCGCGGGCGCCGGAGAGCACGGACGTCGTCGACATCCCCGAGAAGATCGCCTTCGTCGGCGAGGCGCTCGGCCTGACGGAGAAGGCCGCCGCCCTCTCCGCCGAATTCACCGCCTCGCTCACGGATGTGCAGAGCAAAGTGGCGACGCTTGAGAGCGCCCCCCGCGTGCTCTTCATCCTCAGCATCCGCAATGGCGCCCCCCTGATCGGCGGCACAGAGACCACGGCCGACCGTATGATCACGCTCGCCGGCGGACAGAACGCAGGCGCGGGCGTCAACGGCTACAAACCCATGAGCCGCGAGGCCATCATCGCCAGTGCGCCCGACATCGTGCTGATGATGGAGCAGCATGCCGAGCGGATGGGCGGCGTCTCGACGGTCATGACCCGCCCCGAGATCGCGCTCACGCCCGCGGGCCAGTCCAACCGAGGAGTGGCCATGGAGGGGATGCTGCTTCTCGGCTTCGGTCCCCGCACGCCGGCGGCGATCGCGCAACTGGCCCGGGCGCTGCACGACGATCGAGCGATCGCGGCGGGGCTCTAAGGGCGTGACCACGCTCTCGGCCGCTGCTCCGCGCTTCTCGCTGCCTGCGCTTGGTCTTTTGGGGACGCTCGTGGCGGGTCTGGCCCTGGCGGGGCTTGCCCTCGGCCCCGTCGACATTGCTCCGGGCCGGGTACTGCTCGCCCTCGCGGGCGCGGGGACGCCGGCCGAGAACGCGATCGTCTGGCAGATCCGCCTGCCCCGCGTCGTCCTCGGCCTTGCCACCGGCGTGGCCCTGGCCCTCGCAGGCGCTGCGCTACAGGGCGTGCTCCGCAATCCGCTGGCCGAGCCCGGGCTCATCGGCGTCACGGGCGGCGCCTCGCTTGGTGCCGTCGCGACGATCGTGCTCGGTGGCGTGGTGGCCGGCGCCCTGCCCGGGGCGCTGCGGCCCTGGCTCCTGCCGGTCTCCGCCTTCATCGGTGCGGCCGTCGTCATCGCCTTCATCTTCGCGCTGGCTCGCCGCGGGGGCGAGACCTCGGTCGCGACCCTGATCCTAGCGGGCGTGGCGGTGAACGCCATCGCTGGGGCTGCCATCGGCGCGATGGTCTATGTCAGCGACGACAGCCAGCTGCGCGACCTTACGTTCTGGACCATGGGCGCGCTCGGCGGCTCCGGCTGGCCGCTGGTTCTCGTATCGAGTGGCCTTGCCGCCGCCGCGGTGCCAGTGCTGCTGGCCAGTGCCCGTGATCTCGACCTCTTCCAGCTCGGCGAACGCGCGGCCTTTCACGCGGGCCTCGATGTGGAGCGGTCGAAGCGTGCGGTGGGCTTGGCCACGGCTGTGGCCGTCGGTGCTGTTACGGCAGCGGCGGGCCCCATCGGCTTTATCGGGCTCGTCGCGCCGCATCTCGCGCGCCTGGCCCTCGGGCCACGCCACGCGGTGCTGCTGCCGGCCTCGGCCTTGATGGGCATGGGCCTGGTCCTTGCGGCCGATCTCGCGGTGCGCCTGGCCGTGCCTCCGGCCGAGCCACCCATCGGTCTCGCCACGAGCCTCATCGGCGGCCCCTTCTTCCTATGGCTGCTCCTGCGCGGGCGCGGGATGCGTCATGCTTGAGGCGCGTGGCATCTCGCTATCGCTGGGCGGGCTGCGGGTGCTCGACGACGTCTCGCTCAG
>JBCDHK010000546.1:0-1723 GCA_038750185.1 Pseudomonadota bacterium | reverse complement strand
GGGTTGCTCTGCCGCCAGGGCGGCGGCTGGGCTTATTTTGCCGCTAGGGCGGCGGCTGGGCTTACTCTGCCGCCAGGGGAGTGGCGGCGCGGGCCTGGGCCAGCCGCGACAGTTCGGCCATGATCTTGGAGGCGCGTGCTACTGGGTTGGTGAGGTAATGGTCGGAGATGGTAGAGCGCAACACGGCCGTGCCGAGCTTGGCAGGTGGCAGCGGGCACCACTCGGCCTCGGCGATGGCGTCGAGGCAGGCGAGATGGGGGTGCTCCTCGAACAGCTTGGTGCGCAACGCCGCGAGCGTGTCAAACGGCAGCGTGCGCCCCAGCACGCCCGAGAGCGCGCGCAAGATCGCCCAGTCCTCGCGCGCCTCGCCCGGTGGAAAGCCCGCGCGCATGCCCATCTGCACCCGGCCCTCGGTGTTGACGTAAAGGCCCGACTGCTCGGTGTAGGCAGCGCCTGGCAGGATGACGTCGGCGCGGTGGGCGCCGCGATCGCCATGGTGGCCGTGGTAGATCACGAAGGCGCCCGGCGCGATGTCGATCTCGTCGGCGCCCAGATTGTAGATCACCTGTGCGCTATGCAGGGCACCGCTCAGACCCTCGGCATGGGTAAAGCCCAGATCCATCGCCCCAACCCGGCTCGCCGCGGTGTGGAGCACGAGCAGCCCAGCGCCGCTCTCCTCGGCAACGCGCATGGCCTCAGCCAGAATGGCGGCGCCGTCGGGGCGGGCAAGCGCGCCCTGGCCCACGACCACCACCGAGGCACGCCCGCTGAGCCCTGCCTGCTCGGCGGCGGTCTCCAGAGCACTCGGGCGCTCGCCGAGGTGAGTGAAGGGGTAGCTGAGATCGACGCTCTCACCGATCAGCGCCACCTCGCCACCCGCCAGCCACGCCTTGCGGATGCGCGCGTTGAGCACGGGTGCTTCGATGCGCGGGTTGGTGCCGATGAGCAGGATACGCTCGGCAGTGTCGAGATCTTCGATGCGCGCCGTGCCGACATAGCCCGAACGGTTACCCGGCGGCAGTTGCGCGCCATCGGTGCGGCATTCGTGGGCCTGCGAGCCGAGGCTCGCGAGCAACTGTTGCAGCGCCCAGATCGCCTCGACAGGCGCCAGATCGCCCGCGATGCCCGCCACCTTGTCCTGGGCACGGCGCATCTTGGCGGCGATGGCGGCGAAGGCCTCGTCCCAGGAGGCGGGGCGCAGTTTGCCGTCCACGCGCACATAGGGGCGGTCGAGGCGCTGGCGCGAGAGGCCGTCGATGGCTTGGCGGGTCTTGTCGGCGATCCACTCCTCGTTGACGCCATCGTGGTTACGCGGCAGCACACGCAAAACCGCCCGCCCGCGGGTGTCGACGCGGATGTTGGAGCCGAGCGCATCCATGACGTCGATGGACTGGGTCTTGGTCAACTCCCAAGGCCGCGCCGAAAAGGCGTAGGGCTTGTTGGTCAGCGCACCGACCGGGCAGAGATCGACGATATTGCCCTGCATCTCGGATTTGAGCGTCTCACCAAGATAGGAGGTGATCTCAGCGTCTTCACCGCGCCCGGTCTGGCCAAGCTCGGAGACGCCCGCAACCTCGGTGATAAAGCGCACACAGCGCGTGCACGAGATGCAGCGCGTCATCTTGGTGGCCACCAGCGGCCCCAGTTCAGGGTCCATCACCGCGCGCTTTTCCTCGCGAAAGCGCGAGAAATCCACGCCATAGGCCATGGCCTGGTCCTGGAG
>JBCDHK010000545.1:0-1726 GCA_038750185.1 Pseudomonadota bacterium | reverse complement strand
GCGTGGATGTCGCCCGTCACCGGTTTAGTGGGCGTCGAGGCAGGCGCGGGTGCCGCAGGGGCCGCTGGCTCCTCCACCGCCGTCTCGCCGGTGGAGAGGGTGGCGATCACCGAGCCCTCTGAGACCTTGTCGCCCTCCTTGACCTTGAGCGCCACGATCTTGCCGGCCATGGGGCTCGGCACTTCCATGGTGGCCTTGTCGGACTCCAACTCGATCAACGGGTCTTCGGCGGCGACCTCCTGACCCTCGCTCACCAGCACGTTGATCACGGGAATATCGGTGAAATCACCGATGTCGGGCACCCGGATCTCGACACTCTCATGATAGCCCGCCGCCGAGCCGTAGCCCGCTTTGTCCGAGGTCGCAGCCGAAGCCCCGCCCGAGACGCGGCCCGTGCGGGTGGGCTCAGCCGGGGCCTCGCCCGCCGCAGCCTCGGTCTCCAGCGTCAGGATCAGCGCGCCCTCTGAGACCTTGTCGCCCTCCTTGAGCTTGAGCGAGACCACCTTGCCCGCCTGGGGGCTCGGCACCTCCATGGTGGCCTTGTCGGATTCAAGCTCGATCAACGGGTCTTCGGCGGCGACGGTGTCGCCCTCGGAGACCATGACCGAGATCACCGGGATCTCGGAGAAATCGCCGATGTCGGGAACCTTGACTTCAATCACTGCCATCTGGGTTTCCTCGTCAGAGCATCAGACGGCGCACATCGGCCATCAGGAATTTGAGCGTGGCGCAGAAGCGTGCCGCCAGTGCGCCGTCGATGGCGCGGTGGTCGTAGGAGAGCGACATGGGCAGCATGTTGCGGGGCACAAACTGCTCACCGTCCCAAACAGGCGCCATCTTGGAGCGCGTGAGGCCGAGGATCGCCACTTCGGGCGCATTGACGATGGGCGTGAAGCCCGTGCCGCCGATGCCGCCCAGCGACGAGATGGTAAAGGATGCCCCCTGCATATCACCGCCCGAGAGCTTGCCCTCGCGCGCCTTGGCCGAAAGTTCGCCCAATTCCTTGGAGATCTCGACGATGCCCTTGCCGTCGGCCCCCTTGATCACCGGCACCACCAGGCCCTGGGGCGTGTCGGCGGCAAAGCCGATGTTGTAGTAGTGCTTGCGGATCAGCTTGTCGCCATCGGGGTGGAGCGAGGCGTTGACCTCCCAGTGGGTCTTGAGCGCCGAGACGCAGGCCTTGATCACGAACGAGAGCAGCGTGACGCGGTAGCCCTCGGCCTTGGCCGCCGTATCCAGCTCCTTGCGGTAGGCATCGAGCGCGGTGATATCGGCCTCTTCCTGGTGGGTGACATGGGGGATGTTGAGCCAGGAACGGTGGAGCGCAGGGCCGGAGATCTTCTTGATGCGCGACATGTCGACATCTTCGACGCGCCCGAATTTGGAGAAGTCCACCTTGGGGATCGGCGGGATACCCATGCCGCCCTTGGCCTCCGCCGCAGGCGCCGCCTTGGGGGCTGCCGCCTCGACCTGGCCCTTGTAGTAGGCCGTGACGTCCTCGCGCAGGATACGCCCCTTGCGCCCCGAGCTCTGGACGCGCCCGAGATCCACACCCAGCTCACGCGCAAAAGCGCGCACCGAAGGCGAGGCGTGGGGTTTGCCGGTGGTCTCTGCCACAGGCACAGGCGCGGCCCCGTTGGCCTTAGCAGGCGCGGGTGCCGGTTTGGCCTCGGCAGGCGCCGGTTTGGGCGGCTCGGGCTCGTGCTCCTGATGGCCTTTGGGATTG
>JBCDHK010000544.1:0-1744 GCA_038750185.1 Pseudomonadota bacterium | reverse complement strand
GAAACACGACTCCCCCGCCACCACGGCGCGCGAATAGGCGAACTCCTGCTCAAAGGTCGAGCCGGTCGAGATCAGGCGGCGCTCTGCCATGGTGGTCTCCGGGGTCAGTCGGTGGTGCGGGTAAAACTGGCCGCGGATTGGTTGAACAGAACGGCGTTGTTGTCAACGCGGGTCTGGCCGCGGTTTTGTGCGCTCTTGTGCAGATTGATGGCGGCGCGCACGGCCTCGCGCTCCTTGAGGGCGGCACGCCAGCGCGTGACGTTGGGGAAGGCCTCCAGCGAGGCGCCGAGCGGTTTGGCGATGAAGGCCCAGGGGAAGGCCATCATATCGGCGATGGAGTAGGCGCCGAGGATATACGCGCGCCCCTCCAAGCGGCGCTCCAGCACGGCGAGGTTGCGCTCGTATTCGCCCTGGTAGCGCTGGTGGCCGTAGGCGCGGGCGTCCTCGGGCGCGTAGTTGACGAAATGCGAGAGCTGGCCGCCCATGGGGCCTTGGTTGGCGGCTTGCCAGAACAGCCACTCGTGGAGTTCCTTGCGCGCGTGGGGGCCTTGGGGCAGGAAGCGCCCGGTCTTCTCGGCCAGATAGAGCAAAATGGCGCCGGACTCGAAGACCGCCACAGGCGCCGCGCCATACGCCTTGGGCGGGCTGTGATCGAGAATGGCGGGCATCTTGGCGTTGGGGCTCAGCGCCAGGAACTCCGGCGTAAACTGATCGCCCTCGCCAAGGCGCATCAAGTGGGTCTCATAGGCGAGGGCGCACTCCTCCAGCATGATCGCCACTTTCCAGCCGTTGGGCGTGGGCGCGTAGTGAAACTCGATCATTCGGCAGCCTCCCTGGCGGCAAACATGACGCCCGCCTCGGCCAGGGCTGCGATCTCGGCGCCGGAGTAGCCAGCCTCGGCCAAGACCGCCGCAGTGTCGGCGCCGAGGGGCTGGGCGGGTTTTGGCGGCGGCGTCTCCAGGTTGGAAAACACCGCGGGCGCACGGGTCTGGCGCAGGCGCCCGGCCTCTGGGTGGTCGGTCTCGATCAGGAGGGCGTTGGCCGCGATCTGGGGATGGGTGAGCATCTCCGAGCGGGTCAGCACCGGCGCACAGGGCACGTCCTCGGCCTCAAGGCGCGTGAGCCACTCGGCGGTGGGGCGCGTCTCCAGCACCGATTGGGTCAGTTCGAGGCGGGCATTCTTGTTGATCTCGCGCCCTTCGGTGATGGCAAAGCGCACATCCTCTAGCCAGTCGGGCCGCTCCAACGCGCGGCAGAGCCCCTTCCAGTCGCGATCGGCATAGGCCGAGACCGCCAGATGGCCGTCGGCGGAGGCATAGATCAGTTCGACGAAGGACTGGGCATTGTCGTCCGCCCGCTCGTCGCCGACGAACGTATGGCCAGTCATGTCCGAGGACCAGAGAAACGCCACCACCGCATCGAGCATGGACAGCGTAATGTGGGTGCCCTGACCGGTGCGCGTCCGCGCCAGCAGGGCGGCGGTGATCGCTTGGGCGGCCTGGATCGCCGTCACCTTGTCGGGCACGATGGTGCGGACAAGACGCGGGCGGGCGCTGTCGGAGCCGCCCTGCACCGAGGCCAGCCCCGAGAGCGCTTGGATCAGCGGATCGTAGACCGGTTTGTGGGCGTAAGGCCCGCTGAAGCCGAAACCGGCGATCGAGCAGTAGACGATGTCCGCGCGGCGCGCCTTCACCTCTTCAAAGCCAAGCCCCATGGCCTCGGCCTTGCCCGGGCGAAAGTTCTG
>JBCDHK010000543.1:0-1757 GCA_038750185.1 Pseudomonadota bacterium | reverse complement strand
GGCCTGTGTCGATGCGCCGTCCAGTGCCACGCGCAACGCCCGCGTCGAGGTGTGGCTGGCACGCGGTGCCCGCGCCAACTGAGCCCCAGCCACCTGAACCCGGGTCACCTGAACCCAAGCCTGAGCAACGCCCACTGTGAACCCCCCACTGTGAAACGCCGACACTGTGTGCTCCAAAGGAGCCTGTTATGGAGACTGTAGCGATGAAATTCTCGATCTCTTCCCTGGGTTTGCCGGCCGTTTTGGCCGCACCTCTGGCAACCTCCTTTGCCGCGCTGCTCACCGGGGCAACGGCACTGGGCACCACGCCCGCCGAGGCCGCCGCCTGTGGCGAGCCCTACACCGTGGTGCGCGGCGACAGCCTGAGCGTCATTGCCCAGCGCGCCTACGGCGATGCCAATAACTACCAGATCATCTACAGCGCCAACGCCGCCGCAATCGGCCCCAACCCGGCGCTGATCTCGGTGGGCATGGCGCTGGCCATTCCCTGCCTGGACGCCCCCCAAGAGCCCTCCAGCGCCGATGCCGACGCCATCCGCCCCGTCGAGACCACCGCACAGCTCCCCGAGCCCGACGCGCGCCAGATCCGCGTCGTCGTTGGCACCGACTGGGCGCCCTTTACCAACGAAGATCAAGCCCAGGGCGGCATGATCACCGAGATCGTCAACGTTGCGCTGGCCTCGGCCGATGCCAAGCCCGATTACAAGATCGACTTTATCAATGATTGGGGCGCGCATCTGCAGCCGTTGATCTCCGATCATGCCTATGATTTCAGCTTAGCCTGGTTTCGGCCCAACTGCGATGTGGTCGATCGCTTGGGCGATGGCTCCAAGTTTCGCTGCAACAACCTCGCTTGGTCCGAGCCGCTGTTTGAGCAGTTGTTTGGCTTTTACACGCGCGTCGATCAGCCGCTTCCGGCCAACTATGACGATCTGATGGGCACACGTATCTGCCGGCCCTCGGGCTATGCCATCTTCCAGCTCGAAGAAGAGGGTTTGGTGCCGCCCAACGTGGAACTCGACCGCCCGTCGAGCCCTGCCGAGTGCTTTACCGGCCTAGCTGAAGGGCGCTACGATGTGGTGGCGCTGGCTGTCGACACTGCCGAGGGCGCCATGGTCGAGACCGGCACGCGCGATCTGGTGCGCAAGAACGAGGCGATGGACAAGGTGTTGACCATGCACGCCGTGATCTCCAACACCCATCCGCGCGTCGATGAGTATCTGGCTGTGCTCGACAACGGCATCGCCAATATCAAGGGCTCGCAGGAGTGGTTTGCCATCGTGCGCCGCCATCTGGCTGAGCACCGCGCGCTCACCAACTGATCGCCTGATGGCGTCTGGCAGACGGCTCGGCGTTTTGCGCCGGGCCGGGTGTCAATGGGGGCTGAGCTGCGCTGAGCGGCCCCGATTGATCAGAGCATGCCCTAGATCTTTGTTTTACCGTAGTTTCCTAGTCAGCCGGTGTTTCCACCTTCCTTGAAATCGCTTTAGAGACGCCCCTCGGCGCGGAGTTTTTCGATGTTGCGCGCGTGAAACTTTTGGAAATGCTCCTCGCCCTCGTAGCCCTTGAGCCGCACCCAGCGGAACATGTCGAGGGTGGTCCATTTGCCAAAGGCACCCGGCATCTTTTCGACCGCGGCCTCGGCGACGGTGGTCTCCTCCGCGGCCTCTTCGGGCAGGAAGAGCACCGTGGGCGTAAAGGCCACCGCCCAGCGCCGCACCGCCTCGCGCTCGCTCATGACCTCGCCGTCGAGATCG
>JBCDHK010000542.1:0-1774 GCA_038750185.1 Pseudomonadota bacterium | reverse complement strand
GTGCAGCAGACGCACCGGACGGCTCAGGCTGATGTCGGGACTGCGCACCACGACCATCTCGCCCTTGACCCCGCGCAGATCGCCAAGCTCGACCTGGGCGCTCAGCCCGCGGCAGTCGATCACCGTGCCCTCCAGGTCCGCCGCCGGCTGCGGTACCACCTGCCGGGCGCTCAGCCGGTCGTGCAGATGCTGGAGGGCGGCGCGCGGGTCGAGATGGGCCTCGTCGGGCAGGAACAGGCCATGGCGAAAGCGCTCGCCCAGATCGGGCTCCAACGCGGCGATGGCGGCGGCGTCGACGGCCTGGGCTGCGGGCACGCGGCGCTTGAAGGTGGCAAGCTCGCTGCGGTCGCGCCCCAAGGCGATGACCAGCGTGCCCTGGCGCACGACCTCGGCGCCCTTGCCCTCCCACCACGCGGCTGCGGCGCGCCCGTGGTGGACGACTTGCGGCTCGGTCAGAGCGCCCTCGCAGTCCGGCGCGAGCATGCCGCCCGCCCACCAGCTACAGGCATGTTCGCCGGGCCTGCCCACTGGGTCGATGAGTTGGACCTCGGCCCCCCTGGCGCCGAGTTCGGTGGCCAAGGTCAGACCGGCCACACCGGCGCCCAGGATGGTGACATCCGCAGTCATGGGATCAGGTCCGCGCCCGGTGGGAGCGGCCTGGCGGGCTCACGGCAAAGGGAGCCGACGCATAGACGGGCTGGAGACCAACGCCAACCCCGCTGCCGCCGAATTTCAGACTGTTTAGGGCTTTTGCAACCACTTTCGTCCGCCTTCCCAGTGCATTGGGTTAGGCCGGACGGAAGCATGGGGCATGGTGGCGATGGCCATGTGCTGTTTCCTCCGCCGGTTCTAACCGGATCAGGTTCAGTGGGTTCGCTTGCGCATCTCAGCCCCAAAGGGCACCCCAACAGACATATGTCGCGCATTACTTAGCGGGGCTTGCCCCCGACTGCAACATCTTCCGCTGCAAACCGCGTTTGCGCAGCCGAGGCCGTCGGCACCATCGCCTTACCGCTGCTTCAGCCAGTCTCCGATGATCTCGCGGTGGCGTGTGCGCCCGTAGCTCTCGAAATGGCCGCCATGCACGACGCTGACCGGAAGATCGTACAGGCGTTCCATCGAGCGCCGGTAGTCCTCGGGGTCGCTGTGGTAGGTGTCCTCGACCAGGGGGCCGTCATAAACGATATCGCCCGAGAACAAGATGCCGGTGGAGGCCTCCCAGAGCGCAATGCCGCCCGGAGAATGGCCCGGCGTATGGATGACCTCGAAGTACCGATCGCCCAGATCGAGCACATCGCCGTCATCGAGAAGGCGCGTCGCGGGGGCGCTCTTCACGGCGTAGGTCTCGGAGCGGTAGGGCAACGGCGGCAGACGGTCGAAGATCGCATCGCTCACGTAAGGATCGGCCAGAATGGCACGCCCGGTCGGCTCGGCGAGGATCTCGGCCTCGGCGCGGTGGACGGCACGGTCGTCGAACTCATGGTGGCAGCCGATGTGATCGAAATGGGTGTGGCTGGCGACGGCGGTCAGCGCGCGCTCACCCACCAGCGCCACCCACTCGCGCAACGAGACCACCCCCATGCCGCTGTCGATGAGCATGTCGCGCTCACGCCCGCGCACATGCCAGACATTGCAGCGGTAGAAGGGCTGGATGAAGGGCTCGTCGATCATGGTGACGCCGTCATCGAGGGGGCGGATGCGATACCATTCGTGGGGTTTGGCGCGGTCCATGTTCAGTCCTCTGCCGGATAGATCAGGAAGTCTTCTGGGTCGG
>JBCDHK010000541.1:0-1788 GCA_038750185.1 Pseudomonadota bacterium | reverse complement strand
CCTGGATCGTGCTCACCACCCGCCCCCATGCCGTGGTCTCGACCGGGGCCTCGCTCGGCGATTTTGCGTTTCGTCTGGGACGGCTGATCGGTGCGCGCACGATCTGGATCGACAGCATCGCCAACGCCGAGGAGCTTTCGCTTTCAGGGCGCAAGATCGGCCGCCATGCCGATGTTTGGCTGACCCAATGGCCCGAACTGGCCGACGAAGGCCGCGGCCTGCGCTATGAGGGTTCGGTGCTGTGATTTTTCTCACACTTGGCACCCAACTGCCCTTCGAGCGCCTGGTGCGTGCCGTCGACGATTGGGCGGGCGCGCGCGAGCGCGGGGCGGAGGTGTTTGCCCAGATCCCCGATCCGGGCGAGGGCGGCTATGTGCCCCGGCATATGGAGTGGACCGCCCGGCTCGCGCCGGAGGATTTTACCCGGCGCTGCGAGAGCGCCCAGGTGATCGTCTCCCACGCCGGCATGGGCTCGATCATCACGGCGCTCAGCCTGGCCAAGCCGCTGATCCTGATGGCGCGCCGGAGTGCGCTCGGCGAACACCGCAACGACCACCAAAGCGCCACCGCCAAGCGTTTTGGCGATCGCCCCGGCTTGTTCGTGGCCGAGGATACGGTGGCGCTGGAGGCGCTGCTCGACCGTGCTGAGAGCTTAACAGGTGAGACGGGCGCCGGGCTGCTTCCTTTCGCCGAGGACCGCTTGATCGGCGCGGTGCGAGGCGCGATCCTGGGCTAAACCCAATCAGCGCGCCTCCAGCGCAAATACCATCGTCACCGAGGCCGTGACGGCGCTCTCGCCGCGGGCGATCGGCACGCCCGCATCGGCGACCATGGCGCGGGCTTCGAAGACTGGGCCGACCGAGCCCCCCTCGCGCATCGACAACACCGGGCCGAGCGCCAGCCCCGCCGCATCGGCGTAGACTTCGGCGGCACGGCGAGCATTGCGCACGGCATCGCCTCGGGCCTGCTCGGCCAGTGAGGCCGGGTCGGAAAAGCCAAAGCTCGGCCCCGAGATCCGGTTGGCCCCGGCCTCGATCAGCGCATCGAGCAGGCCGCCGAGCCGGTCGAGATCGCGCAGCGTGACCTCTACGCTGTTGACGACTTGGAAGGCGTCGATCTGGCCCTCCGGCTCGGCGCGGCGCGGGCGCAAGGGGATCACCGAAAAGCCGCTGGTGGTGATGTCGGGGGAGGCGATGCCGGTTGCCTCCAGCACACCAAAGACGGCGCGCATCGCCTCGTTGTTGTCGCTGAGCGCCACGCCGGCGCGGCGCGCGCGGGTCTCGACGGCAATGCCAAGGCGCGCCAGATCGGGCACGGCGGCCGCACTACCCTGGCCGCTGACGGTCAGCGTCGGCGGGGCCGCTGTTTGGGCGGCGGCAGGCAGGGCAAGCGCCAGCACGCCAGCCAGCGCAACAGCCAGCGCCCTCACAACCGCTCCACCGCGACGCGTTCGTGGGCAAAGGCGATGTGGCCTGCGATGGCCTCGGCCCCGGCAATCGGCGCCTCGTAGGACCAGCCGGCGTCCTGGATCGGGCCGGATTTGGCAACGATATGGAAATAGCGTGCATCGCCCTTGTGTGGGCAGTGGGTGGTCTTGTCGGAGGGCTCTAGAAAGGCCATGCCGATGTCCTCGCGCGGGAAGTAGACCACGCCGTCGTAGCCTTTTTCTTCGAGCAGCAGTGCGGCGGTGGTCTCGGCGATCACGGCGCCGCCTGCGCGCACGACGTAGGTGCCGCCGGCGGGGCGGATGGTCAGAACTTCGCTCATGCGTCCCTCTTCGTTGTCGGG
>JBCDHK010000540.1:0-1800 GCA_038750185.1 Pseudomonadota bacterium | reverse complement strand
CGAGATGGCTGCCCATCTCCAACACGAAGACCGCCAGCGCCAGGGGGGCTGCCACCCAGAGACGGCGCTGAAAATCGAGCAGTTCGGGCGAGGGGACTGTCTCGCGCGTCGGCACGGCAGGCTCCAGCGCCATGCCGCAGATTGGGCAGTCGTCGGGGCCTTGCGACTCGACCTCGGGGCACATCGGACAGATATGGCGCAGCCCGGCAGCGGCGGGAGGCGGGGCGAATTCGTCGGGCGCGGCCTCGAAACGGGCCAGGTTTTCGGCGGACGACAGGAAGAAGCGCTGCCCCGCGTGGCGGGCGACGTGCTCGGCCGTGGCGCGGTCGACGGGGGCGCCGTCTATCGGATCGCGTGCTTCGATAAAGGCCGCTGGATCGGCCTCAAAGCGCGTCCGGCAGCCGTCACAGCAAAAGTAAAACTGCCGCCCGGCGTGCTCGGCCGTGGGCGTGTCCGGCCCCGGTGTCACGATCATGGAGCAAACCGGATCGCGCAAAAAGGTGGCACCGGGAAGGGTATCTGGGGCGGCATCGCGCAGGGCGGTGGGGGCGGTCTCGCTGAACATCGGTCTAATGATGGAGATGGTATGCGGCTTCGGCAAGGGCAGGGCGTTAGCCTTAATGCTGCGCTCTGGGCGCAAACCAGGGCGCGCGCCGGCTTGGGGCGCACGGGCAAATCGCCCTATACTGTCGCGGCAACGATAAAACGGGAGGAATAGCCCATGCAGGGTTCGATGCAGGACTGGCCGCTGCGCGTTGGCACCATCCTCGACCACGCCGCGCGCTATCATGGTGGGCGTGTCGTCGTCGGGCGTGCGCAAGAGGGCCATATCGCCCGCACCGATTGGGCCAGCCTGCGCCGCGATGCGCTGCGCTTTACCCAGGCCTTGCGCCGCCTTGGGGTGGCGCCCGGCACGGTGGTCGGCGCCATGGCCTGGAACACGCCGCGGCTGATGACGGCGTGGTACGGCGTGCCGGGGGCGGGGGCGGTGTTGCACACGCTCAACCCGCGGCTGTCGACCGAACAGCTCGATTACATCGTCAACCATGCCGAGGACGCCTGGATCGTGGCCGATCCGGATCTGCTCGGCGTGCTGGAGGCGCTCACCATTCCCGCCGTCAAGGGCGTGATCGTGCTTGGAGGCCGTGAGGGCGCGCCCGAGACCGTCCTCTCACAGCGTCTTGAGGTCCACTACTCCGACGAACTGCTCGCCGCAGAGGACGGCGATGCCGCCTGGGAGGCGGTCGACGAGCGCGCGCCCTGCGGGCTTTGCTATACCTCGGGCACCACGGGGCGGCCCAAGGGGGTGGTCTATTCGCACCGCTCCAACGTGCTCCACGCCATGGCGATGATCCAGCCCGATATGCTCGCGCTCACCTGCCGCGACACCATGATGCCGGTGGTGCCGCTCTTTCATGCCAATGGCTGGTCGACCGGGTTTTCCACGCCCATGGCAGGGGCTGCGATGGCGCTGCCGGGACGGCGTCTCGATCCGGCCTCGCTCCTGGAGATGCTGGGTCTCGGCGTGACCGTCACCGCGGCGGTGCCCACGGTCTGGCTACCGCTCCTGGCGCATCTGCGCGAGAGCGGGGCGATGCTGCCTGTGCTGGAGCGCGTGGTGATCGGTGGCTCGGCCTGTCCGCAATCGGTGATCGAGGCGTTTCAAAACGACTACGGCGTGCGCGTGCTCCACGCCTGGGGCATGACCGAGACCTCGCCGCTCGGCTCTTTCGCCTCCTTCAAGCCCGAGATTGCGGCGGCGGATGCAGCGACGCAGTTGCGCGCCCAGCTCAGCGTCGG
>JBCDHK010000539.1:0-1809 GCA_038750185.1 Pseudomonadota bacterium | reverse complement strand
CGCAGCGCAGGCACCAGCGAGGCGGCGGCCGCGGTGATGAGGGTGAGCAGGATCAGCCAGGCCCATTGCACTGGGAAGACATGCATGGGCAAGCGCCAGCCAAAGGCTTCCACATTGACGATGGCGATCAGGATCCAGGCCACACCCAGCCCAAGCGGCACCGCCAGGAGGGCCGTCAGCAGCGCCAACACCAGCGTCTTGATGACTTCCAGGCGCGCCAGTTGCGTCCGCGTCAGCCCCATCGACCAAAGCGGCGCCAATTGCGCCAAGCGCAGATCGGCCAGTGTGGCGAGCGAGGCGAATAGCGCGATGCCGGCGACCGTCAGGGTGAGCACGTTGAGCATCCCCGTGACCTGGAAGGTGCGCTCAAAAATCTGGGTGGAGAGTGCCTTCAAGCTCTCCTGGTCGATCAGGTCTTGCTCGTCGAAGACAAAGCGCGTGCGCAGGCCCTCCAGCACGGCCTGGGTCTGGCCCTTGGCCACGCGGATGCCGGTGCCGGCGCGGGTGGTGTCGTCGAAACGGGTGAGGAGCGCGTCGAGACCCACAAAGAGCTGCCCGCGCGGATTGCCGTAATCGGGATAGAGGCCCACCACCTCGACTTGCCACGCCCCGTCGCTGGCGGGCAGGGCCAGCGTGTCGCCAAGGCCCACTCCGATGCGCCGCGCCAGTTGTTCGCTCAGCATGGCGGCGCGCCCGGCGGCGATGGCGTCCCAAGCGCCGGGGCTGGCCTCGATCACCGGCCAGAGATCGCGGTAGGTGGGCGCATCGGTGCGTCCGACGATCTGGGAGGGCCAGCCGGCGATCTCGGTCTCGACGGCGCGGGCTGGCAGGATGTCGAGCACGTCGTCGCGGCCCTCCAGCCATTGGCGCACGTCGGCGGCCTGGGCCGGGGTGACGGGGTCGTAGTAGATCTCGGCGGCCAGGCGCTGGTCGAGCCAGCCGAGGAAGGTGGTGCGAAAACTCTCGACCATGGTGCCGACGCCGATGTTGGCCGAGAGCGCCAGCAGCAGCGCCATGAGCGCGAGCGAGAGCCCTGAGAGTTGCTGTCGGCTGTCGGCCAGCGTCCACTCGGCGACGGGGCCGCGAGTGAGGCGGGCGGCCAGCGCCAGAGCGCCCGAGAGGACCACGGGCATGGCGAGTGCGGCACCCAGCAACAGCCCGGCCATGACGGCAAAGCCCGCCGCCAGCCCCGAGCCGAAAGCCCAGAACAGTCCGGCGGCGAGCAACAGTGCGCCCGCGCCTGCCCCCTGCCAGCGCAAGGCCCGCGCCTGCGCACCCCGCCAGGCTTGGCGTTTGGCCGAGGCCAGCACCGGCATCGACCAGGCCCGCGCCAAGGTATGCCCCGCCGCGACCAGCGCGCCGAGCAAACTCATGCCGAGCCCGGCGGCGACCCAAGTCGGGCGCAGTGTGAGGAAACCGGCGACGTCCGCCCCGTAGAGCCCGCGCAGCGATCCCGCGACGTTGGGCAACAAGGCAGCCGCAATCAGATAGCCGAGGCCGAGCCCGATCAGCCCGGCGATCAAGGCAAACCCGGTGAGTTCGGCGAGCAGCACCAGCGTCACCTGGCGCGCCGAGACACCGCAGGCGCGGATGGTGCGGATCATGGCCAGGCGTTGCTCGAAGGCGAGGCCGATGGCGGCGTGGACGATGAACAGCCCGACCACAAACGCGAGAAAACCGAAGGCGGTGAGATTAAGGTGGAAACTGTCGGTCAGGCGCTCGATGTCGCTCTCGCGCCCGGCGGCGATCAGGGTGAGGTTCGGTGCGATCTCGGCCCAGGGGGTGTCCGGGGCGGGCGCGTCGGGGTCG
>JBCDHK010000538.1:0-1809 GCA_038750185.1 Pseudomonadota bacterium | reverse complement strand
TCAAATCCTGGATCGGCCATTTCTTGTTGATCGGCACCAGCGTGTCGCGCACCTCGTCGGTGGTGGCGTGGAGCGAGATGGCGAGCAGCGTGCCGATCTCCTCGCCCGCGCGGTGCATCTCGGGGACCACCCCCGAGGTCGAGAGCGTGATCCGCCGGCGTGAGATCGAAAGACCTTCTCCATCCATAGCAATGCGCATGGCGTCGCGGACGTTGTCCGTGTTGTAGAGCGGCTCGCCCATGCCCATCAGCACGATGTTGGAGAGGCGACGCGTCTCGGGCGGGCGCTCGCCGGGCTTGGGCCATTCATCGAGATCGTCACGGCAGACCAGGATTTGCGCCACGATCTCGCCCGGCGTCAGGTTGCGCACCAGCTTTTGCGTGCCCGTGTGGCAGAAGCTGCACGTCAGCGTGCAGCCGACCTGCGAGGAGATACACAGCGTGCCGCGGGTCTCCTCGGGGATGTAGACCGCCTCGATTTCGTGTCCGCCGCCAAGGCGCAGGAGGTACTTGCGGGTGCCATCGGCCGAGATCTGGCGCGAGACGATCTCGGGGCGTGTGATCTGGTAGGCGGCATCGAGATCGGCGCGGATGGCTTTGCCCAGGTTGGACATCTCGGCGAAATCGCGCGCGCCGCGCTGGTAGAGCCACTGCCAGACCTGCTTGGTGCGCATCTTGGACTGGCCTTTGGGAATACCGGCCTGGGTCAACGCCTCGCGCAAAGCCTCGGGGGCGAGGCCGAAGAGGCTTGGTTTGGCCGGTGCATCGCGCCTGGGCAAGGTGGCGAAGTCCGGGGCGATGGCGCTGGCGGGCGGGCGCGCCGGGGTTGGGGCGGGCTCGGTCATGGCGTGTCCTCGTTGGGGTTGGCGCTGAGATAGCACTGGCGCCGGTCTCTTGCCAGCATGGTTTGACATTCCTGTGGGTTGAGACTACTCAACCGCATCCCGGAAGTGGTAGGCTTCCGGTCCCGGCGTGGTGTCGGGATCGCCATCGGTCGGCGCGTTGCGCTCACCGGTGCGTTTGTCGTTTCGGCCCCCGGCAGGCCCTTGGAGGGATGCACCATGTTCGAGAACCTGTCGGATCGCCTCTCCGGGGCGCTGGAAAAGCTCACCGCCAAGGGCGCGCTCTCCGAGGCCGATGTGACCACGGCGCTACGCGAGGTGCGCATTGCGCTCCTGGAGGCCGATGTCTCGCTGCCGGTGGTGCGGTCGTTCATTAAGCGCGCCCAGGAGCAGGCCACGGGCCAAGCCGTGCTGAAATCGGTGACGCCCGGCCAGCAAGTGGTCAAGATCGTCCATGACGAGCTGGTCGCCATGCTCGCGGGCGAGGACGATCCGGGGGCCTTGCGCATCGACAGCCCGCCCGCCACCATTTTGATGGTCGGCCTGCAGGGCTCGGGCAAGACCACCACCACCGCCAAGCTCGCCCTGCGCCTCAAGGAGCGCGAGAACAAGCGCGTGCTGATGGCCTCGCTCGACACCCGCCGCCCCGCCGCCATGGAGCAGCTTGCCGTCCTCGGGCGACAGACCGGCATCGAGACGCTGCCCATCGTCCAAGGCCAGGATGCCCTGGCCATCGCCAAGCGCGCCAAGCAGCAGGCGATGCTGGCGGGTTACGATGTGGTGATGCTCGACACCGCTGGGCGCCTCTCCATCGACGACGAACTCATGTCCGAGGTCGAGGCCGTCCGTGACGAGGCGCAGCCGCACGAGACCCTGCTCGTGGTCGACGGCCTCACCGGCCAGGACGCCGTCAACACGGCCGAGAACTTCGACGGCCGCATCGGCATCTCCGGCGTGGTGCTGACCCG
>JBCDHK010000537.1:0-1813 GCA_038750185.1 Pseudomonadota bacterium | reverse complement strand
GGCTTGGCGCGCGGGCTTCAAGGCGCCCGGTCGAGCCCGGCAGCGAGAAGGTGGTCTGCGGCTCTTCGGCGGCGGGTTCGGCCACGGCAACGACGATGGACTCTGCGGGCTCAGCGTTTTGCGGCTCAGCGACAACGGGCTCGGCGGCTCTCTGCTCGGGCTGTGTCTCCTCGGCCTCGGCCTGGGTTGGGACAGGCTCGGGCGTCGGCGCGGGCGTGGCGGCACCGGGGGGAGGAACGGGCAAGGATTCGGTCGTCGTCACGGCAACCGGGGCTTGCTGTTGGGGCGCCGCGCTTTCTACTACCACGCCGGTGCGCGCCTCAGTGGGCGCGGCTTGGGCTGTGGACGCGCTGTTACTAGCGGGGTTTCCGACGGGCAGACGAGGCAGAACCTCAGTCGTTCCAACCGGCCCGCGCGGCGCAGCCGCAACAGCTTCTGCAACGTCCTCAGCCTCGGCTGGTTCAGTGGGGCTGGGCTCGGCCACAGTGGGCTCGGCAGTGACCGGCTCGGGCAGGAAAGGTAGGATCTCACGGCGCACCGCGGCAACTGAGGCGGTAGGCGCGGCTTCTTCGGCCTCAGCCGTATCGTCATCGAGGCAGGGGATCAGGATGCGCTGGCCGACCAGCAACAGCGAGGGCCGTGGGATGACGTCGCGATTGGCTTCGAAGATCGGATCGAAGTCGCCCGTCCCATACGCATTGAGCGCGATCTCGCGGAGCGTGTCGCCCGGGACGATCTCGTAGAAATCACCGCAGACGATCTCCTGCGCCACCGCGTCCTCGGAGACGGTTGCCGACCAGGCCGCCAAGGCCACCGTCGCCATCAGCGTGGTACGCGCCATCCATCCGAATGCCATCTCAAAGCTCCCTGGCGCTGCCGACGCCGTGTTTCGCAGCCGCTTTTGTGCCGCTTGCCTGTTTTGCGACCGCTAATGAGTACGATTTGACGCACTATGCCGTGTACTGCCAGCGCTGACAACCAAGACGCGATCACTAACGATTGCTTTTCATCGAATGATAGGGCGCTTGCGGGCTCAGACCACGCGCAGATACGCGTTGTACTCGGTGTCGGGCACCTGGGCGAGCAGCGTGGCGTGCTCTTGGCGCTTGATGCCCGCAAACACGCGCTGCATTTCCTGGCCGAGCCACGTGCCGATAAAGGCGCTCTCAGTAAAGGCGGCGATGGCACGCTCCCAGTTCAGTGGCAGCGGCTGGTCGTCGCTGGCGGGCGCTCCGGCAATGGTGGGCGGCGGGGGCGTGCGCGTGGCCTCGATGCCCTCCAGCATGGCCGCGATCACCGCTGCCGCAAGCAGATAGGGGTTGGCATCGGCCCCGGCGACACGGTGCTCGATGCGCGCGCCAGGGCCATGGGTGGCCGGCACGCGCACGGCGGTCGAGCGGTTGTCGAGCCCCCAGGCAGCGCTTGTCGGCGCGTAGGAACCGGCCACAAAGCGGCGATAGGAATTGGCGTGAGGGGCAAAGACCGCCGTCGCCTCGGCCATGGTGGTCACGAGCCCCGCCACCGCTTGGCCAAGGCGCGGCGAGACCCCCTGCCCCGGCACACCCGCGAGCGCGTTGTGAGCATCGTCGTCCATCAGGCTCACGTGAATGTGCTGGCCAGAGCCCGAGGCGGCACCGAAGGGTTTGGCCATGAAGGTCGCGTCCAGCTTCTGGGCCCGCGCCGTGCCGCGGATGGCGCGCTTGAGCCAGATCATGTGATCGGCACCCGCCAGGGCATCGGCGGTATGGCCCAGGTTGATCTCGAACTGGCCCGGTCCAAACTCGCAAATCGCCGTCTCCGCCGGAGCGCCGAG
>JBCDHK010000536.1:0-1815 GCA_038750185.1 Pseudomonadota bacterium | reverse complement strand
GGGCTGGCCCTGATCGCGCTGGGGCTCACCTTCATGACGGTGGAGGCGCTCAGTCCCTCCTTTGGCGTCTTTGGGGTGGGCGGCATCCTGGCCTTTGGCTTTGGCGCCTCGATCCTGGTCGACACCGACCTGCCGGCCTATCAGATCTCGCCCGCCCTGATTATCGCCCTGACCCTCACGAGCGCGGCCTTTTTCGCCCTCGTCCTGCGCCTCATCGTGCGCGCCCAAAAGGGCCCCGCGCGCACTGGTGCTAACGCGCTTCTCGGCATGGAGGCGGTGGTGCTCGACTGGGCGGAGGGGCGCGGCCATGTGCGCCTGCACGGCGAGCGCTGGAACGCCGAGGGCCCCGAGGCACTGCCCGAGGGCACCCGCACCACCGTCAAGGCCGTCGACGGCCTCACCGTCACCCTCGATCCACCGAAGGATACTCCCTCATGAGCGTCACCGGGCTTTCCGTCACTCTGATCCTGATCCTGCTGGTCGGGCTGTTCATTGCCGCTGGCATCAAGGTGCTGCGCGAGTACGAGCGCGGCGTGTTGTTCACGCTCGGGCGCTTTACCAAGATCACCGGGCCAGGGCTGGTGTTCATCATCCCCGTCGTCCAGCAGATCGTGCGTACCGATCTGCGCACCTTCGTCGACGACATCCCCTCGCAGGATGTAATCTCCAAGGACAACGTGAGCGTCAAGGTCAACGCGGTGCTCTACTTTCGCATCGTCGATCCAGAACGCGCGGTGATCTCGGTCGAGAATTTTCGCGCTGCCACCTCGCAATTGGCCCAGACCACGCTGCGCTCGGTGCTCGGCAAGCACGATCTCGATGCCATGCTGTCCGAGCGCGAAAAACTCAATGCGGACGTCCAGGAGATCCTCGACGTCCAGACCGACCCGTGGGGGATCAAGGTCACCAACGTCGAGATCAAGCACGTCGACATCGACGAGAGCATGGTCCGCGCCATCGCCCGCCAGGCCGAGGCCGAGCGCAACCGCCGTGCCAAGGTGATCAACGCCGAGGGCGAGGCGCAGGCCGCTGAAAAGCTGGTCGAGGCAGCCCAGACGCTGGCGCGCGAAGAAGGCGCCATGCATCTGCGCTATCTGGAGACGCTCAACTCGGTCTCCCAGCACCAGGGCACGGCCACGGTACTGCCGCTGCCCATGAAGCTGTTGGAGCGGCTGAGCGGCTGAATCTACCCGGCGCGGTAGTTGGGGCTCTCACGCGTGATCTGGATGTTGTGGACGTGGGACTCTTGCAGCCCCGCGTTGGTGATCTTCACAAACGCACAATTGCCGCGCATCGAAGCAATCGAGGGGTGGCCGGTGTAGCCCATCGAAGCACGCAGCCCCCCCACCAATTGGTGCAGCACCGCGCCCGCAGGCCCCTTGTAGGGCACCTGGCCTTCGATGCCTTCTGGCACCAGTTTGTGGGTCTCGGAGACCTGCTTTTGAAAATACCGATCCGCCGAGCCCCGCGCCATGGCTCCCACCGAACCCATGCCGCGATAGGACTTATAGCTGCGCCCCTGGTAGAGATAGACCTCGCCCGGCGCCTCATCGGTGCCCGCCAGCGCCGAGCCGACCATGACACAGTGCGCCCCCGCCGCAATCGCCTTGGCCAAGTCGCCCGAGGACTTGATGCCGCCATCGGCGATCACGGGCTGTCCGGTGCGCGCGGCCTCCTCAGCACAATCGAGCACGGCGGTGAGCTGGGGCATGCCCACTCCCGCCACGATGCGCGTCGTACAGATCGAGCCCGGCCCGATGCCGACTTTGACCGCATCGGCCCCGGCATCGATCAAGGCGCGGGTCGCCTCGGCGG
>JBCDHK010000535.1:0-1823 GCA_038750185.1 Pseudomonadota bacterium | reverse complement strand
GCCCCGGCTCGGGCTCGGCGCTCATGTGGGTAGGCTTGGGCTGGCGGGCATGGCACCTCTCCGGCGGGAACGGACCTTGGAGTGGCGCGCGGGGGCTCTGCTGTCAACGCCTCTCAAGACGTGCGCGGCACGGGTTTCTCAAGACGTGCGCGGCACGGGGCGCCAATCGGGCGCAGCCAGCTCGAAGCCGGCAAACTCGAACCCCGGCGCCACGGTGCAGCCGACTAGCGTGAAGGCACCCAGCGAGGTCGCCGTCTGCCACCACCCGGGCGGCACCACCAGCTGCGGGCGCTGCGCGGCCAGGACATCGCCGCCCAGCACATGCGCCTCAGCATCGTGGCCATCGGGCGAGAGCGTCAGCGAGAGCGGTGCGCCGGCGTAATAATGCCAGACCTCGGCAGCATCGACCCGGTGCCAGTGCGAATAGTCACCCGCCGCCAGCAGATAATAGATCGCCGTACCGGCTGCGCGGGTGCCCTCCGGCGCCTCGGCGCGCCAGGTCTCGCGGTACCAGCCGCCCTCCGGGTGGGGCTGGAGGCCTAGCCGCTCGATGATCGCTTTTGCCGTGGCCATGGTCTGTCCTTCTTCACCGCATACGCGTTACGCCCAGCCAAGCTGGCGCAGAGCTTGGGCGTCGTTCCAGATCTTGGTCATGTGGCGAATGCGCCCGTCCTCAAAAGCCATGACATAAGCATAGTCCGAGGCCACGCTCTGCCCCGTCGGCGTGCCCGGGCCGCCGGCACCGGTCTGGGTGCCGCGAAACACTGCCGAGGCCACCACCGTGGCACGCGCGCCATCGACGGCAAAGGCGGTGAGTTCGTAGCGCCCGTCCGGGATCGGCCCGAGCAAGCCCTTCATCCATTCGGCATAGGCGGCGAGCGACGTGGTCTCGGCCAGCGCATCGGCCTGACAGGCAAACCCCGCGTCGTCATGGCAGTACGCCTTACACGCCTCCCAGCCGCCTCCGGTTTCGCAGGCCTCGAAAAAGGCGCGCGCGGTCTGTTCGATGCTCATCGGTGTATCCTCCGTTGCTGAGGGCGCCAGTGCGCGCCTGCGCACAGCGCGGGTGGGCGCGTCTGCAGTGTTTTCCACGGCATGGTCTTGGGCGAAGGCTTGGGCGGGATTTGCGATCTATCGGTATGAACCCGCCTGTTCAGCACCCAAGTGGCGCCACCGGCCCAGACCCTTCGCCAATCGATGCGCCCACGAACCCGGGCGCTGCGGTGGGGGGCGGCACACAGGCCGGTGCCGCCCTGAAGGCGTGCGCCGCCTCAGGCGCGTCCGCGGTAGATGTCGATCAGCTTGGCCAGCATGTCGAGCGCGTCCTCGCGCGGGCGCTGAAACGTGTTGCGCCCGATGATCGAGCCGTTGCCGCCGCCGTCGCGGATGGCGCGGGCATCGTCGTAGACATCGCCCTCGCCCTTCTTGGCCCCGCCGGAGAACACGATCAGGCGGCGTCCGTTGAAGGCGGCGCGCACGCAATCGGCCACGCGGGCGGCTTGGGTCGAGATGTCGATGGAGCTGGCCTCATAGGCTTTCTTGGCCTCGTCCTGCTCCAGGTGGTCCGAGCATAGCTTGACCTTGATGATATGCGCACCGAGGAGGGCTGCGATCTGGGTGGCATAGGCGGTGACGTCCGCCGCCGTCTCGCCCGCCTTGGAGAGCGCCTCGCCGCGCGGGTACGACCAGATCACCGTGGCCACGCCCTTGGCCGCGGCTTCCTCGCGCATCTCGGAGATCTCCTCGAACATCTCAAGCGACTGCGCCGAGCCGGGATAGACGGTAAAGCCGATCGCCGCGCAGCCGAGCCTCAGCGCATCGTC
>JBCDHK010000534.1:0-1825 GCA_038750185.1 Pseudomonadota bacterium | reverse complement strand
CCGCGCCAAGGGCGTGGCCGCGACCACCATCCACCGCATTCTCTACACCCCGGTCTACGACCCCGAGTTTCAAAAGATCGCCGAGTGGCTGGAGGCCAAGGACACCCCCCCACCCAAGACCGACGCGCTGGCCGAAGCAGCGCTGGCCCGCGCGCGCTCGGCCTTTGAAACCCACGGCTCGGTGCCGGGCGCCTTGGCGGCGGCGGGCGTGAGAGGCGCTGACTTCATCACCGGCTGGACGCGGCGCGAAGACCCCCTCGATATTGCGCTGGTCGACGAAGGCTCCATGCTGGATGCGCGCCAGGTCGAGGATCTCGGCCAGATCTTTCGCCTTATCGTATTGTTTGGCGATCCGGCGCAGTTGGCACCCATCCAGGCCAAGGGCGAGATGGTGTTCGATGGGCTGCCCGAGGGCCGTGTCCATCACCTCGGGCGCGTGTTTCGCCAGAGCGCGGGCAACCCGATCCTCGATCTGGCCCATGCGCTGGCCGATGACGCCCTCGACTTCAGCGCCTTCGAGGGGCTGGTGCGCGAGGCTGCTGCGCGTGACGATCGTGTGCGCCTTGCCCAGCGCGCCAACGCCGATCTGATGTGTGAGAGCCCGGTCCTGGTTTGGCGCAACAGCACCCGCAAACGCCTGATCAAAGGCTTTCGCCACGCCCACGCCTGCACCGAGGAGGCATTGGCCCCCGGCGAGCCGCTGATCTGCGATGGGTTGGAGCTGCCCGCCAAACAGCGCAAGCAGCGCATCGATTTGGAGCGGCGCGGTCTCATCAAGGGCGCCCAGGCGCGCTATATCGGGCCGGGGCGCAAACCCGGCTACGCCCGCGTCGATGTGCTCGGCACCGAAGAGCCCGGCATTTCGGTGGCCTCGATCATCCAGATCGAGAGCCCCGACGAGGATGAGCCGCGCCTGCTCTCAGCCGCGCGCATGGGGGCGGCGTTTCTGCATGGGGCGGCCTGTACCATCCACAAGGCCCAAGGCTCGCAGTGGCCCGAGGTGCAGGTGTTCGCCCCCGATCTCTACGCGGCAGCGCGCGCGGGCCAGAGCGAGGCCGGCACGCCGCTCTGGAAGCGTTTGGCCTATGTCGCCATCACCCGCGCCGAGGAGCGTCTGATCTGGGTGACGCGGTATCTGATCTCGCGCCCCGAGCGTCCCCTGGGCACGCCCGAGGGCGCGGATACCCCAGACCCGGCCTCCCCCAACCCGGCGACCCCCGACGCGACAGCTTGAGAGACCCCCATGACCACCCGCCTGATCGAGCGTCTCGATACCATCTCCCATGCCTATGACGCGCTCTTGTGCGATGTCTGGGGCTGCTATCATAACGGACTGCAGCCGTTTCCGGCAGCCGTGGCCGCCTTGCAGGGCTTTCGAGCGCGGGGCGGCACGGTCGTCCTGCTCACCAACGCGCCGCGCCCTGCAGCGTCGGTGGCGCAGTTTCTCGATGGCATGGGCGCGCCGCGTGACAGCTACGATGCGATCATGTCCTCGGGCGAAGCCTGTGTCCGGGCGCTCGGGGCGCGCGCCCATGGCGAGCGCATCCACTACGTCGGCCCCGAACGCGATCTGCACATGCTGGCCCAGGCCGGTTTGGCGCCGGCCACGCTTGATGAGGCGGAGGCGGTGCTCTGCACCGGGCTCTTCGACGATTCGCGCGAGACGCCCGAGGACTATGCCGAGGCGATCACGGCTTGGCGGGCACGCGGCCTGCCCATGCTTTGCGCCAACCCGGATGTGGTGGTCGATCGCGGCACGCAGCGGCTTTGGTGTGCCGGTGCCTTGGCCGAGGCCTATGCCCGGGCCGGGGGCGAGGTGATCTGG
>JBCDHK010000533.1:0-1854 GCA_038750185.1 Pseudomonadota bacterium | reverse complement strand
CGGGCGAGGATGTCGGCCAAGTAGGCTTCTGGGTTGAGGCCGGACATCTTGGCGGTTTCGATCAGCGTCATGGCGTCGGCCAGGGTCTCGCCGCCGGCATCGGAGCCGGCAAACATCCAGTTTTTTCGCCCGATGACCACGGGTTTGATGGCGCGCTCGGCTGTGTTGTTGTCGAGCGCCACGCGCCTGTCCTCCAGGAACAGCGTGAAGGAGGGCCAGCGCCCGAGAGCGTATCGCATCGCCTTGGCCAGGGCGCCCTTGCCGGGGATCTGCGTGAGCTGATCGAGCATCCAGGCTCGGAGGGCTTCGGCTTTGGGGCGGCTCTCACTTGTGCGGATCTCAAGGCGCTGTTTGGCACCCAAGCCGTTGATCTTGCGCTCTATATCGTAGAGAGCGCCGATGCGTTCCAGCGCTTCGCGTGCGAGTGATGAACCGGTCGACTTCCAGACGTCATGGAAGTCGCGGCGCAGGTGGGCCCAACAGGCGGCTTCGCGCACGCGCACGAGGCCGTCGGGCTTGGGCTGGTAGAGCGCCTTGAAGCCGCCGTAGGCATCGGCCTGCAGAATGCCGTGGAAGTGTTTGAGGTGGCCCTGGGGATGCTCGCCCTTGCGATCGGCCGAGAAGAAATAGGCCACACCCGGCGGGTCGGTTCCGCCCCAGGGGCGATCATCACGCACGTAGGTCCAGATCCGGCCTTCTTTGACGCCGCGCTCGCCGCCGGCAGCTTTGACCTTGGGATCGAGCACCCGGATCGGCGTGTCGGGACCCCATCAAAATCCGCTGGGCGGATTTGCGATGGGCACCCGGTCGTCGGCGTGCAGGCGGCTTGCCGAGAGCACGCTGGTCTTGATCCGTGCACTCAGGGGAGTGAGGGCGGCGACCGCCTGGCCGCACCAGTCGATTAGGGTCGAGCGCGGGATATCGGCGCCGAGGCGGGCGAATATCTCGCCCTGGCGATAGAGCGGCAGATGGTCATCGTATTTGGCGACCAGAATGTGGGCCAGCAGGCCGGGCCCGGCCATACCGCGCGGTACCGGGCGTGACGGGGCCGGCACTTGGGTGATCTTCTCGCAGCACCGGCACGACTTCTTGGGGCGCACGATCTCGATCAGCTTCAGCTTGGCCGCGACGTATTCCAGGATCTCAGACACGTCTTCACTGAGCAGGCGTAGCTGGCCGCCGCATTCGGGACAGATTTCGCCGGGATCGAGCACGTGGCGCTCGCGCGGTGCTTCTTCTGCGATCCGGGGCTTGCCCCGCCGGCGCGACGCGGTCTTGGCGGTCTTCGGTTTGGAGGGGCCATTGTTGTTCTTGTCGTTCTCACCCTCCGCGTCGTCCTCGGTCTCGGTATCTTCGGCGGCGATCTTCACTTCGAGGGCTTCGAGGGCCAGTTCGAGTTGACCGACCTCACGCTCGATCTGTTCCGAGGAGCGGCCGAACTTCTGGCGCTTGAGCCGGGCGATGCGCAGCTTCAGGGCCTCATAGGCTTTGACCGAGGCGCTCATGCGCACGGCCTCGGCGCGCTGTGCGGCGATGATGGCCTTCAGAGCAACCGGGTCGTCTGGTAGCTGATCGAGGGCGATCTCCATGGGCTGCAGTCTACTGTTCCAGGCCCATGAAATCCACGATTAATCAACATAATCAGCAAGATACTCAAGCAACCCGCGTCGGCGCCGAGGTCCAGGCCGGCCGTCGCCAGTCGATGCCTTCCCAGAGCATGGCAAGCTGTGCGGCGGTCAGATGCGCCGTGCCGTCTGCAGGAGAGGGCCACGGACGCCTCTTTTGCACCATTGGTCCGAGAGACAATGGCGCAGGACCACGCTCCAGCACTTTATAATACAGGCAAAACCCCTG
>JBCDHK010000532.1:0-1876 GCA_038750185.1 Pseudomonadota bacterium | reverse complement strand
GGATCTGGGTGAGCAGCGTGCGCACCGCCGCGGTCTGGATATCGAGGCGGGCCTGCGTGGTGACGACATCGAAGGCGATATGGAGCGCCGTATCGTTGGCCTGCGCGCCGCCTGGGATGGCGGCTTTCTCGGGATACCACTGCGGGCGGCGATCATCGCCGCGGGTCTGGGTGCGGCTGGCGCGGTAGGCGATCTTCTTGAGCCGGTTGTTGAGGGTCTGGAATTCAAACCCGCCGACCTCTTCGATGGCCTGGCCGGCGCGCTGAATACCGCGGAACACCAGCGTGAGCACGCCGCGATACGCCGGCACGGCACGCCCGGCCAGGTGCGCAAGATAGGCCGAGGCGAACTGGCCTGGATCGCCGAGATGGACCTCGACTTCGCCGACGCTGCCGCCTTCGCCACCCTCGCCGCCGTGCAACTCGGGCTCATCGATGCGCAGCACGCCGTTGCTCGCCTGCTGACGGGCGGTGCCGGCGGCCTGCTGAGGATCGGCCAGGAGGGTGATTTCCTCAGCATCAAGGTTGGCGCGCAGGGCATCGAAGATCAGCGTAGTACGCTCGGCCTCGTCATCGTAGCTGGCCGAGAGCAAGGTGGCATCGGAGACCGGCCCGGCCTCGGGCGCGATGCGGTAGCGCCGCCCAACCGCCACGCTGGCCGGGCCGTCAAAGATCACGGCCTGCTGCGTCGGCTGACCAGAGACGCCAAGGGTGTCGGCATTGTCGAAACTGCCCACGGCCTCCAGGCTGGCATTGCGGGCGAAGACCGGGTCTGGGTCTTCCAGGCGCCAAGCAGTCTGACCACCAATGCGGATCTCGCTCACCTGATCGACACCGCCGCGCGGCCCGAGCAGGCCGAGACCGAGACGGTGGATATAGCCGAGCACTGGCGGCGAGGGCTTACCCATGGCGGTCTCCCTTGGCGGCGCGACGCTCGGCGGCTTTGATCACCGGCAGGGCCAGCGGGTCGCCAGTGGCGCGCAGCACCGAGACTGGGTAGCCCGGGGACATCAGCGTGGCGTAGTCGAGCCCGTTTGCACGACACCAATCCACCATGCCGGTGCGGCAGAGCGTGCCCGGGTTGCGCCGACGCGCCTCGCGCACCGCGTGGCGGTCGGCGATGACCTCAGAAGCGGCGCTCATTTCTTACCTCCCGAGGGGCGCACGGCCTCTTGGGCATAATCGCCGCGCCCGATCTGGGGCGGATCCTTGATCAGCAGCGTGCCGCCGAGCACGAACTGGTTGCGCCCCTCGGTGGTCGGCCCGGCGAACTCGCCCTCGCTGACGGCGGCGGGGGCCTCATTGGAGGGCCGCGGGGTCAGCACATAGGCCAGCGCCTGCAGTGCCAGGCTGATGGCGATCTGGATCAGGATTTCCACGGCAGCGCCGGCGGGCCTGGGCGTGGGCTCGACCACGGGCAGCCGGGCCGGCCAGCGGGTCAGCCGCCCGGGCGTGCGGCGGCGGAGCACCTCGCGGGGCGCCATCAGAGCACCTGATCCACGGCGCGCTCGCCGTCAAACACGTTCTCGCCCGGGATCTCGGGAAAGCCGCCGTAGTTGGCCAGGTTGCCGAGTGCCGTGCAGGCGGCAGTGTTGCGCGCACACCCGGGGGCGAGGAGGATGCCGACGCCCGCGCCGCCTGCCGCATCGACTGCGGCTTCCAGGTCTGGCAGGCGTCGGGTGAGGCGCAGCGCGTTGCCGGTGACCCGATCGATCGAGGCGCGCTGGCCGGCGTGCTCCAGAATGCCGCCGAGCAGACGCCGCCCCGGCGCCAGCACTGGCAGCGGGTCCACGGTAAAGACCGAGCCCGTGCGCGCCGTCACCATGGCCGGGGCCTGGAAGGCGGCCAGGATCAGGTTGCAACCCGGCCCATAGAGG
>JBCDHK010000531.1:0-1898 GCA_038750185.1 Pseudomonadota bacterium | reverse complement strand
GCGCCCATCCGCCTCAAAGCGCTCGGCGCCAAAGGGTTGGCCGTCGCGCTCGAAATAGAGCGTGTGGCCCTCGGCATACGCGCGAAAGGCACCGGGCGAGACCGGCGCCGGCTCGGCGAGTGCAAGCGCGGGCTGGGCGAGCAGAGCGATGAGGACAAGACGCAGCATGGCCACAGACTGCCCCGCTCCCCACGTTAGGGCAACCGGAATATGGTCGAGACCGGCTCCAGGCAAACCCGCTCCGAGCACGCCTGCACGCGCAGCTTAAGCTCGGGGGCCTCGGGCATCAGATCGATCTCGACCAGCCCGGTGTAGACCGCGACCTCGGTCTCGGAGAAGTCCATGGTCTGGGCGCGTCCTTCGGGCCATTCGGTGTCGGCGCCCTCGATGGTGGCGCCGACCAGCCAATTCGGCCCCGGCTCGTGGGCGTTGAGGTGCCAGCCCTCGGCGATGGAGAGCATCAGACGCCAGCCGAGCCCGCCGCTCGCGGGCTTTAGTTGCGCGCGCACCCTGCCTTGGGAAAGCACGCGGCGCAGCGTCGAGCGGCCTTGGTCCATGATGCGGCTGGCCATCAGCGCTTCGGGGCGCATGAGGGGAAACTGCACCATTTGGGGGGCGATGGCGGCACGCAATTCGCCAGCGCGGATCAGCATCTCGGCTGCGCCGGTTTCGCCGCCAAGGCGGGCCAGCAACTCCAGCATGGCGCTCTCGCCGGCGGGGGTGGCGCCGTCGGCGCTCTCGTAGATCGGGCCGAGCGGGCCGTCTTCGGCAGCCATCTTGAGGCGGTGCGCGTCGTCGGCAAAGACGGCCACGGCAGTCTCGGCCAGCGTGGTGGCGCGCTCCAGCCAGAGCGGCTCGGCCGTTGCCTCGTGGAGCGCCAAGCAGCCAAGCCCAAACCAGGCGTAATCGTCGAGCAGACCGGCCTCGCACGCCGTCTCCCCCACCCAAAGCCGCCAAAGGCGCTCGCCGTCCCAGTGGCGCTGCCACAGCGTCTCGGCGGCGCGCAAGGCGGCTTCGGCGAGATCGGCGCGCCCAAAAGCGACGGCGCCCTCGGCCAGCGCGCGGATCATCAACCCGTTCCAGCCGGCGATGATCTTGTCGTCGCGTAAGGGGCGCTGACGGCCCGCGCGCGCTTTCAAAAGACGCGCCAGCACCGGATCGAGCGCCTCGAAATCGACCCGCTCGCCAGGGCGCAGATGCGCCACAGGGCCAGCCTCGACAGTGGCGCCGCGGTCGAGCCCCAGGGCTGCGATGGCCCGCTCGGCGGTGCGCCCCAGCGTGGCGCGCACGTATTCGATCGGCCAGACATAGAACGCGCCTTCCTCCACTTTCTCCGAACGATCGGAACTGTCGGCGTCCTCGGCGGCGTAGAAGGCGCCCTCGGGGTCGGTCATGTCGCGCAGCACATAGGTAAAGGCGCGCTCGGCGGCGCGGCGAAAGGCGGGGCGCGCGGTCGCCTCCCAGCCCTCGATGAAGGCGCGGGCCAGGAGCGCTTGATTGTAGAGCATCTTCTCAAAATGGGGGGTGCGCCAGTTGGGATCGACGGTGTAGCGGTGAAAGCCGCCGCCGATGTGATCGTGGATGCCGCCTGCGGCAATCGCCTCCAGCGTGGTGGCGACGGCGGCCCGGGCCTGCTCCTCGCCGGTGCGGCGCCAGTGGTCGAGCAAAAACAGCAGAAAGCCCTCCTGGGGAAACTGCTGGCTGTCGGAGAAGCCGCCTTCTTCGGCGTTGTGCAGTTGTACTAGTTGCAGCGTTGCGGCCTTGAAGGTCTCCTCGTTGGGGGGGGCGCTGTCGGGCGCGTCGATCTTGTGCTGGCGTCTCAGCGCATCGTTGAAGCGGATCGCCACACCATCGACCTCTTCGCGCTTGTCGTCCCAGGTTTGGCGCACGCCTGCCAG
>JBCDHK010000530.1:0-1909 GCA_038750185.1 Pseudomonadota bacterium | reverse complement strand
CAGAGAAACGCCACCACCGCATCGAGCATGGACAGCGTAATGTGGGTGCCCTGACCGGTGCGCGTCCGCGCCAGCAGGGCGGCGGTGATCGCTTGGGCGGCCTGGATCGCCGTCACCTTATCGGGCACGATGGTGCGGACAAGACGCGGGCGGGCGTTGTCGGAGCCACCCTGCACCGAGGCCAGCCCCGAGAGCGCCTGGATCAGCGGGTCGTAGACCGGTTTGTGCGCGTAAGGCCCGCTGAAACCGAAACCGGCGATCGAGCAGTAGACGATGTCCGCGCGGCGCGCCTTCACCTCTTCAAAGCCAAGCCCCATGGCCTCGGCCTTGCCCGGGCGAAAGTTCTGCACAAAGACATCCGCGCCCTCGCAGAGCCTGAGCACCGCCTCGACCCCGCGCGGATCCTTGAGATCGAGTGCCACCGAGCGCTTGGAGCGGTTGTTGTTGAGGAAAGACGCCGAAAACCCGCCCCGCCGCCCGGCCACTTTGCGGGTGTGATCGCCGCCGTCGAGGCGTTCGATCTTGATCACCTCAGCGCCTTGATCGGCCAGCGTCTGGGTGGCGAGCGGGCCTGCGATCATCGCGGTCAGATCGATAATGCGGATGCCTTGGAGTGGGGGCGGCGCAGGCATGGGAGCCTCCATGGTTGTCCTCGCCATACCCTATGCCCGCGGCACTCGGCCGCCAAGAGCCAGAGGCGGTCGGCGTCAGGGCGGCTCCTTCGTTGCTACTCTGGCCTAGCGCAAATCCGGCAGACGATAGCCCTGATCGGCCAAGCGCTGGCGCAGGGCCAGCTTGGAGATCTTGCCGGTCGCCGTGTGGGGGATCTCGTCGACCACCAGCACGTCGTCGGGCAACTGCCAGCGGGCAAAATGCGGGCGCAGCCGCTCGATCACCGCTTCGGTCTCGACCGTAGCCCCCTCGCGCGCCACCAGCACCAGGACCGGGCGCTCGTCCCATTTCGGGTGGGGCATGCCGACGGCGGCGGCCTCGGCGACATCGGGATGGCCGACGGCGTGGTTCTCCAGATCGATGGAGGAGATCCACTCACCCCCGGATTTGATCACGTCCTTCAAGCGGTCGGTGATGCGCACATAGCCGTGGGGGTCGATGGTGGCGGCATCACCGGTGTCGAACCAGCCCGCCGCATCGGCTGCCCTCTCCTCAGCCTTATGATAGCGCCCGACCACCGCCGGGCCGCGGATATGCAGCCTGCCTTGGGTGGCGCCGTCCCAGGGCAGCTCCTGCCCATCCTCGCCCGCGATGCGCATATCGACCGTGTAGGGCGGATGGCCGACGCTGAGCTGGGCGCGCAACTGCGTCGCTGCATCCGCCGCCGCGATCTCGGGCTTGAAGGAGGCGAAAGAGCCGAGCGGCGAGGTCTCGGTCATGCCCCAAGCATGGAGCACGCGCACGCCGTAGTCGTTCTGAAACGCCTCGATCACCGATTGCGGACAGGCCGAGCCACCGATCACCACGCGCTCCAGCACAGGCAGCATCGCCCCGCTCTCGCGCAGATGCGCCAAAAGCGGCAGCCAGACCGTGGGCACCGCCGCGGTGATGGTCACGCCGAGACCCAGCATCTCCAAAAGCGAGGCCGGATCGAGGCGCCGCCCCGGCAGCGCCATCGACGCACCTGCCATGGGCGTGGAAAACCCGGTCGACCAGCCGTTGGCATGAAAGAGCGGCACCACGGGCATCATGGTGTCGCGGCAGGTGAGCGAGAGCATATCGGGCTGGATCATGGCCATGGCGTGCAGCACGTTGGAGCGGTGCGAATAGACCACCCCCTTGGGCCGCCCCGTGGTGCCCGAGGTATAGCAAAGCCCACAGGGCGCGCGCTCGTCGACCGCCTCCCAGGCGGCATCGCCGTCCTCTGCGGCGAGCAGTTCGTCGGAGTAGTGGACCT
>JBCDHK010000529.1:0-1910 GCA_038750185.1 Pseudomonadota bacterium | reverse complement strand
TCAAAGGGCCGCACAACGACTTCGTCGAGGCGCTGGAGACCAGCCAGGGCGCGCACGACAACCCGCTGTTTATCTCGATCTCGACCCAGGCTGCGACCGATGGCGATCTGTTTTCGATCTGGCTCGACAACGCCGCCGAGAACCCGCGCCCGAGTGTGGTCTCCCATGTCTACAGCGCCCCGGAGGGCTGCGCGCTCGACGACGAAGACGCTTGGGCTGCGGCCAACCCAGCGCTGGGCGTGTTCCGAACGATCGAGGATATCCGGGAGCAGGTCGAGAAAGCCGGTGAGATGCCCTCGGCGCAAAATCAGGTGCGCTGGCTTTTCCTCAACCAGCGCATCGAAGGCAGGGCCGCCCTAGTCTCCAAGGCCGAGTGGATGGCCTGCCGCGGCGACGTCAACCCGGGCGAGCTGTACCACCTGCCGTGCTGGGGCGGTCTGGATCTGTCGCGTACGCGCGACCTGACAGCTTTCGTCATGGCCTGGCAGTCCCCAGGCGGCGCCGTGCTGGTGCGCTCGATCGCCTGGCTCCCGGCCAAGGGCCTGCGCCAGCGCTCCGAGGAAGAGCGTGTGCCCTGGGAGATGTTTGCCAAGCAGGGTCACCTCCGGCTGGTTGACGGGCCGGTGATCAACCCCAAGCAAATCGTCTCCGAGATCTTGGGTCTGGTCGAGGGGCACGATTTACGCGCCATCTCATACGACCGCTATGGCATCAAGGATATCGAGCGCGAGCTGGCAGAGATGGAAGCCAGTTTGCCGCTGGTGCCCCACGGCCAGGGGTTTCGCGACATGAGCCCCGCCGTCGATCGACTGGAACGCCTCGTGGCCCTAGGCGCGGACGGCATGCCGGGCCTGATCCATGGCAACCAGCCGGTGCTCAACCTCTGTGCGGCCAATGCCGTGGTCGAGGCCGACCCGGCTGGCAATCGCAAGCTCACCAAACCGAAGAGCCGGGGCAAGATCGACGCCATGGTGGCGCTCGCCATGGCGCTCGGCGGCATGAACATGGCGGCGCCCGACGACACCCCCGCCAGCAGCCCCTGGGACGAAGACCCGGATTTCACGCTGCTTGCCTAAGTGTCAGACATGCGCATCCTGGGTTTTGACATCGACATCCGCCGCGGCTCTGAGCACCGCGATAGCCTCTCGGCCTACGAGCGGGGCGATGGCCACGTCTTCGTCGAGGGCGGCAGCGAGAGTGAGGCCGGCCAGACCGTCACGCTCGACAGCGCGCTCTCGGTGCCCGCGGTCTGGTGTGCGGTCAATTTTCTGGCGGGCACGCTGGCGGCGCTGCCCATGGAAGTGCGCCTCGGCGACCGCGTCGAGGAGAGCAATCCGCTGGCGCGGCTCCTCAACGATGCGCCCAACGACCACACCACCGCCTTTGACTTCCGCTTCTGGCTGATCTCTCAGGTGCTGACTTGCGGGCGCGGTTTCGCGCTCATCCGGCGCCGGCGCAACGGCGTGCCCGTCGAGATGTTCGCCCTGGAAAGCCACCACGTCTCGGTGGACGAGGTGCTCGACGACACCCGCCCGAGCGGCGTGCGCCGGGTCTATCGCTACAACGCGCGCGGGCGATCGCGGACTTTCGAGGCTGGCAGCATCGTCGATATTGCGTACCAGCTAAAGCCAGACCGGCTCAATCACTACAACCCGCTCCACCAGATGCGCGACGTGATTGGCATGGCCTTGGCCGCGCGAGCCTACGGGGCGAAGGCGTTCCAGTCGGGCGGCGTGCCGCCGGTGGTGCTGGAAGGCCCGTTCCAGAGCGGCAAGGGCGTGACGGCGGCGGCGAACGATATCTTCAAGGCGATGCTGCGCCTGGCGCGCCAGAAATTCCCAGTGATGGTGCTGCCGAGCGGTCACAAGCTGATGCCACTCGGCTTCAACGCCAAGGACATGCAGCTGGTG
>JBCDHK010000528.1:0-1916 GCA_038750185.1 Pseudomonadota bacterium | reverse complement strand
GCGCGTAACGCCCCGGCAGCCAGGACGTCATTGCCACAAAGCACCGCCGTCGGGCGTGGATCTTGGGCCATCAAGGTGGCAAACGCCGCCTCCCCCGCCGCCAGCGTGTAGGGCGCTTCGATCAGGCGCTCGGGCGCCAGTGCCAGCCCGCGGTAGCCAAGGGCTGCCCGCACCCCCGCAACCCGTGCCGTAGCACGGTCGTTGCCGGTGGTGAGACCGGCGATCATGGCGAGATGGCGGTGGCCTAGATCGAGCACGCGCTCGGCCATCGCCTTAGCCGCGTGGGCATTGTCGAAGCCGACCGGAACCCCGCCCTGCCCCGCACGATCGGTCCACGCCAGCACGAGCGGCACACCGCGCTGCTCCAACAGCGCGTAGGTTGGCGCAGGGCGCGCCGCCCCGATCAGCAGCAACCCATCGACCCCCCGTCCGAGGAGCGCGCGCACCTGGAGCGCCTCACGCTCGGGGTCGTAGCCCGAACTGGCCACCAACAGCGTTACCCCCTCGGCGGCCAGCGTCTCCTCCATCGCCTGGAGCGCGCGGGCGAAGATCGCGTTGTCCATGGTCGGGATGACAGCGCCCACGGTGTTGGTGCGCTTGGAGGCCAGGGCCATGCCCGCGAAATGCGGGGTGTAGCCAAGCGCTGCCACGGCCGCCTCGACACGCGCTCGGGTGGCCTCGGCAACGCGCTCGGGGGCGTTCAGACACCGCGAGACGGTGGCGCTGGAGACGCCTGCGGCCTCGGCGACGTCGCTCAGGGTGGGATGGGGGCGTGGGCGGTTGTCGGACATGGGGTTCTTAGAGCGGAGGTGCGCGGCCAAGCCTACAATGAAAGCGCTTGCATGATAGATGTAAGCGCTTACAATTCTACTGGACCCACGATACAGCCCAAGGCCACCCCATGCCCCAATACCTCAAGCAGGCCGCCAAAACCGCCACCGACGACGCCGCCGACGTCCACGCCGTCGTCAAAGCGATCCTCGACGACATCGAAGCCGGTGGCGATGCCAAGGCGCTCGAATACGCCGCCCGCTTTGACCGCTATGACGGCGAGGTGGTGCTGAGCCGCGCCGCCATCGAAGCCGCCGCCGCCAAGGTGCCCGAGCGCCTCAAGGCCGATATCCGCTTTGCTCACGACAACGTGCGCCGCTTTGCCGAAGCGCAAAAGGCCACCGTGGTCGACACCGAGCTTGAAGTGGTCCCGGGCCTGATCGCAGGCCAGAAGGCGATCCCCTGCAACGCCGCGGGCGCCTATGCGCCGGGCGGGCGCTATGCGCATGTCGCCTCTGCGATCATGACCGTGACCACGGCCAAGACCGCCGGGTGCGCCCATATCGCCGCCTGCTCGCCGCCGCGCCCGGGGGCCGGGATCCATCCGGCCATCATCTACGCAGCCGATGTCTGCGGCGCCGACACCATCTTGGCGCTCGGCGGCGTCCAAGGTGTGGCCGCCATGGCCTTCGGGCTGTTCGGGCTGCCCAAGGCCGACATTCTGGTCGGGCCGGGCAACCAGTTCGTGGCCGAGGCCAAACGTATCCTGTTTGGGCGCGTCGGCATCGATATGTTCGCAGGCCCGACCGACAGCCTGATCCTGGCCGACGCGAGCGCCGATCCGCAGATCGTGGCTTGGGATCTGGTGGGCCAGGCCGAGCACGGCTACAACTCGCCCGTCTGGCTCGTCACCGACGACCGCGCCTTGGCCGAGGCCGTGCTGGCACTGGTGCCCCAACTGATCGCCACCCTGCCCGATCTCAACCGCGACAACGCCACCGCCGCCTGGCGCGATTATGCCGAGGTGATCCTCTGCGAGGACCGCGAGACCATGGCCCAGGTCTCCGACGCGACCGCGCCCGAGCACCTGAGCGTCCAGGCACAGGACCTCGACTGGTGGCTGTCGCGCCTCACCTGCTATGGCT
>JBCDHK010000527.1:0-1919 GCA_038750185.1 Pseudomonadota bacterium | reverse complement strand
TGGACGGCTCAGCAGGCGGCTACGCCTTTGCCTTGCCCAACGGGCGCCATTTCGAGGCCAACCGTCGGCGCACCAGCGATGGCGGTTTCGTGCTGGCTTGGCGCGATGTCACCGAGCAGCGCGCGGCCGAGCGCGAACTGGCGCGCCGGCGCGAGGCCTCCTTTCAAAGCGAGAAGCTGACAGCGCTTGGCGAGTTGCTCGCCGGTGTGGCCCACGAACTCAACAACCTGCTCTCGGTGGTGGTTGGCCAGTCGCTGATGCTGTGCGAGGATCTCGACGATCCAACCCACTTGCGCCGCGCCGAGAAGATCGGCACCGCCGCCGAGCGCTGCGCCAAGATCGTCAAGACGTTCCTTGCCATGGCCCGCCAGCGCCCGGCCCAACTGGCGCCGGTGGCTCTCGATGGCGTGGTCGAGACCGCCCTCGATGTGGTGGGCGAGCGCCTGCGCAGCGATGGCATCACCCTGGAGCGTGCCCTGGCCGCCGGGCTGCCCCCCGTCAGCGCCGACGAGGACCAGATCACCCAGGTGATCGTCAATCTCCTGGTCAACGCCCAGCAGGCGTTAGCGGGGCGCACTGGCGCGCGGGTGCGTGTGACGGCTGAGAGAGGCGCCGCGCCCACCACCCTCACCGTGCGCATCGAGGACAACGGCCCCGGCGTGCCCCCCGATCTGCGCCAGCGCATCTTCGAGCCGTTCTTCACCATCAAGGACGTGGGCGAGGGCACGGGCGTGGGCCTTGCCCTCAGCCACCGCATCGCCGCCGCCCATGGCGGCCATCTGGAGGTGGGCGAGAGTGCCCTGGGCGGGGCTTCTTTCAGCCTCAGCCTGCCCCTGGCCGAGACGGCAGTCTCTACCGGCGTTCCAACCGAGGCTGAAGAACCCCCTGCCAGCCTGCAGGCGCTCCTGGTTGAGGACGAGCCCGATGTGGGCGACATGATCGAGGAACTTCTCAGCCTCCAGGGCATCGCCGTCACCCGCGCCGAGAACGGCGAGAGGGCGCTGGCGCTGCTGGCCCCCGAACACCGCTACGATCTGGTGCTGAGCGATCTGCGCATGCCGGGCATGGGCGGGCGGCGCCTGTTCGATGCCTTGGCCGAGCGCCGGCCCGATCTCGTGGGGCGCATTGCCTTCATCACCGGAGATGCCATGAGTGCCGAAGCCGAGGAAATCCGCAAACGCCGCGATCTGACGCTGCTCGAAAAGCCGGTCTCGCCCATCGAGTTGCGCGCACTGGTGCGGCGTCTGGCGGGGCGGCCATGAGCGCGCCTGTTGCCACAGGCCGCCACATCCTGGTCTGCGACGACGAGCCCGATCTGCGCGAGACCGTCGGTGAATACCTGCAAAAGCGCGGCTACCGCGTCACGCTGGCCGAGGGCGGGGCGGCGCTTCGCCAGGTGTTGTCCGAGGGTGAGGCGGTCGACGCCATCTTGCTCGACATCGCCATGCCGGGTGAGGACGGGCTCAGCGTGTTGCGCTGGCTGTGCGGCGCCCAGGCCATTCCGGTCATCATGGTCACGGCCTCTGGCGAGACGGTCGATCGTATCGTCGGCCTTGAGATGGGGGCGGACGACTACCTGCCCAAACCTGTCGATCTGCGCGAGTTGGAGGCACGACTGAAAGCGGTGCTGCGCCGCAGCCAGCCCCCCGACACGCCAGCCGAGACACCTGCCGCTGCGCCGTCCCCAGGCGCGGGCGCGCTCCGCTTTGCCGGCATGACCCTCGATCTCGCCGCCGCCCGCCTCACCAGCGCCGACGGCACCGAGATCGCGCTGACGGCCATGGAGTTTCGCCTGCTCAAAGTGTTTGCCGAGCACAAGGGCCGCGTGCTCAACCGCGATCAGCTGCTCGAACTGGCCCATGACCGCGGCTGGGATCCCTTCGACCGCTCCATCGACATCCGCATCTCGCGCCTGCGCC
>JBCDHK010000526.1:0-1936 GCA_038750185.1 Pseudomonadota bacterium | reverse complement strand
GCGCCTTCGAGGGCCAGCGGATACATCGCCCCGCGCCCGAAATAGAGCACATCGCGCGCCCCGGCGATCTCGTTGGCAAGCTGGGTGATGCGCGGCTCCAGGGTCAGCGCTTCGGCGGTAAGGCGGGGAAGCTCGACGAGCGCTGCGATCAGTTCAGCCTCGCGCGCGGCAATGATGCGCCAGCGCGCGCGAGAGGCGGCGATGGCGGTGAGCGCCAAGACGCCAAGCTGGCAGGTGAAGGCCTTGGTCGAGGCCACGCCGATCTCGGGGCCGGCCAAAGTGGGCAACACGATATCGGATTCGCGCGCAATGGCGCTCTCGGCGACATTGACCACGCCAAGGCAGGTGGCGACGCGGCCCTTGAGGTGGCGCAGGGCTGCGAGCGTGTCCGCCGTCTCGCCCGACTGCGAGACGAAGAGCGCCCCCTCAGTCCCCATGACCGGCGCCTCGCGATAGCGAAACTCGGAGGCGATATCGACCTCGACCGGCAGCCCGGCCAGTTGCTCGAACCAATATTTGGCCACCATGGCCGCATAGGCGCCGGTGCCACAGGCCAGGATGAACAGGCGCGACATCCCCGCCCAATCGACCGCTTCTGCCGGCGAAACCACGCGGGCGCGCTCACCATCGAGATAGTGGGCCAGCACAGCGGCCAGCACCACGGGCTGTTCGTGGATTTCCTTGGCCATGAAGTGGCGATGGCGCCCGCGATCGACCATGGCGCTCTCGACCGAGACGGTGCGGATCTCGCGCATCACCCGCGCGCCCTCAGCGTCGTAGATCTCGGCGCCCTGGCGGGTGAGGACGGCGCGGTCGCCCTCTTCGAGATAGGTGATGCGCCCGGTCATGGGCGAGAGCGCGATGGCGTCCGAGCCGACGAACATCTCGCCCTCGCCCCAGCCGATGGCCAAGGGCGAGCCGTGGCGTGCGGCGATGATCAGATCGGGCTCCTGGGCAAAGACGAAGGCCAGCGCAAAGGCGCCCTCCAGCCGCTCCAGCGTGTGCGAGACCGCGGCCAGCGGCGCCTCGCCTTGCGCCATGCGCTGGGCGACGCATTGGGCGATGACTTCGGTGTCGGTGGCGGTTTGGCAGTGGATGCCGTCGGCCTCCAGGGCGGCGCGCAACTCGCGGAAATTCTCGATGATGCCGTTGTGGACGACATGCACCGGCCCCGCCGCATGGGGGTGGGCGTTTTCGACCACGGGCGCGCCGTGGGTCGCCCAGCGGGTATGGCCGATGCCGAGCGTGCCGTGGGCGGGCTCATGGGCGACCACGCGCACCAGTTCGGCCAGCTTGCCGGCAGCACGTCTGCGCACGGGCACGCCGTTTTGGACGACCGAGATGCCCGCGCTGTCATAGCCGCGGTACTCCAGGCGGCGCAGCGCATCGAGAATGCGGGGGGCGGCCTCCAATTGGCCGAGAACGCCGACGATGCCGCACATGAGACTACTCCTTGCTGGGGGTGAGGCGCGCGGATTTTTGCGCAGCCAGCTTGTCGCGCAGGCGCGCCGCGCCGCCGTCGCGGTTGGTCTGGGGGGTGCGCGCGATGGCGAGCGCATCCTCGGGGACGTCCTGGGTGATCACGGTGGCGGTTGCGACATAGGCGCCGGGCGCGATGGTGACTGGGGCGATCAGCGAGGAATTGGTGCCGATGAAGGCGCCTGCGCCGATCTCGGTGCGGTGCTTGTTCACGCCGTCGTAGTTGCAGGTGACGGTGCCTGCGCCGAGGTTGGCGCCTGCGCCCACTGTCGCATCGCCGATATAGGCGAGATGGGCGGCTTTCGCGCCGTCGGCAAACTGCGCGGCCTTGACCTCGACGAAATTGCCAAGGCGCACCTCCGCGCCGAGTTTGGCGCCGCCCCGCAACCGCGCAAACGGCCCGACCGCGGTGCCGGGGCCGATCTCGGCCTGTTCGATATGGCAGAAGGCGTGGATG
>JBCDHK010000525.1:0-1936 GCA_038750185.1 Pseudomonadota bacterium | reverse complement strand
CGGGCGTGCGCCACCACCAGCCGTCTCGCTGACCGCGTTCTCGCGCGCGCGGGGTTTGGCGGCGCTGGCCTGACCCACGGAAGGTTTGGGCGCGGTTGTCGTAGTTGTGCCGGCAACACTGCTCGCACTGGCCCCTGAGGCCCCTGGTGCCAGGACGCGTTTGCGTTTTTTGGTCTCGACGACAACGGGCTTGGACGCACCACGCCCACCACCTCCCCCGCCACCGCGGGGGGGGCCGCCGCGGCTCCCGCCACGGGGGCCACGCGAGATCGGTTTCTTGTCGCCGCTGTCGGTATCGTTCATCCGTTATCCTGTTCGGGGCCACGTGGAGGCCCTGCGTCCTGGTCGTCGTCGATGTGGCCGCCGTGGGGGCTGCCGTGGGGGCTGCCGTATCGGGCGTCGTCGTCTGGAGCGCCGTGTCGAGCGCCGTGTCGAGCATCGTGTGGGGCGTCCTCTTGGGCGCCGCATGGGGCTGGGCGCTCAGCGTGCCCCGGGTCCGTTGCGCCTGGCCGCAGGCCTGCCAGCCGATCCGCTTCGTACAGCGCGCGCCGGGCAAAGCCGCCCTTGTCCAACGCCGCATGTATGGCAAAATCGCGCCCGAATGCCAAACCCAATTCCGCCTGCCCGAGCACCGCGATAAGCGGTAGTTCCGGCGCAAGCCGTCTCAGCTTGGCCCGGCCCTCGGGCGCGCCGTCGAACGCCTGCACCAAAGCCCCCGCTCGCTGCCCAGTCAGACGCTCGCGCGTCTTCTCGAAGCCGGTGACGACCTGCCCCGCCTTGCGCGCCAGCGCCAGCGTCTCGATGAGCCGGCTGGCGAGCAGCGCCTCCAATCTGTCGGCCAGATCTTCGGGCGCCTGCGTCTGAGTGCGAAAGGCACGCGAGAACAGACGTTTTCTGCACGCCTTTTCCACCAAGGCACGGTCCGCCGTCAACCATGCGCCGCGCCCTGGCAGCTTTTCGGCCAGATCGGGCACCGCCGTGCCGTCGGGGCCGAGCACGAAACGTATGAGACGCGCCGTCGTCCCGCTCACCCCAGAGGCGATGCAGCGTCGCTCGGGTGCCTCGCGCACCTTGTTGCGTCGACCGCGCGTCATGGTGGGGGCCGCGCTCAGAGCCGCACCTCTTCAGTCTCTTGTACCTCGCCTTCCGCCTCGCCCTCCTCGGCCTCAGAGGCAAGCGCCTCCAACTCGGAGGGATCGACGATGCCGAGCACGACGCGAGCGTTCATGATCAGATACTGCGCCTCCTCCAGGCCGACATCGAACGGCTCCAACAGCCCGTCGTCCTTGACGCGCTTGCCCTCGACCGTGGTGTAGCCGCCCGCCAGCTCCCAATCGGCGCAGGTGGCAAACTCGGCCAGCGTGGTGATGCCGTCCTTGGCCAGCGCCAGCACCATCTGCGGCGCCAGCCCCTCAAAGCCGATGAGCGCTTCCTCAGCACCGAGTGAGCGCGCCTCTTCGAGCGCCTTTTGGTTGACCTCCTCCAGGCTCTCACGGGCGCGGGCCTGGAGTTCTTCGGCGGTGTCGTCGTCAAAACCATCGATGGCGGTCAACTCGTCGATCTCGACGAAGGCGACTTCCTCCAGCGAGGTAAAGCCCTCCGAGACCAGCAGTTGCGCCACCATCTCGTCGACATTCATGGTGTCCATGAACATTTTAGAGCGCTCAGCGAACTCCTGCTGGCGGCGCTCCGATTCCTCGGCCTCGGTCATGATGTCGATATCCCAGCCAGTAAGCTGGGAGGCCAGGCGCACGTTTTGGCCGCGCCGCCCGATGGCCTGGGAGAGTTGCTCGTCGGGGACCACCACCTCGATGCGCCCGGCGTCTTCGTCCATCACCACCTTGACAACTTCGGCGGGCTGGAGCGCCGAGACGATGAACGAGGCCGCATCATCGACCCAAGGGATGATGTCGATCTTCTCGCCCTGAAGCTCGTT
>JBCDHK010000524.1:0-1939 GCA_038750185.1 Pseudomonadota bacterium | reverse complement strand
GCTGCGTCATAATGGCACGGCCTTCAGGGTTTTACAGTTGCGTTTGCGTAAATCTCGGAAACGGGTAACGTGAAGGCAAACAAGAAAACCGGGAGGACCACCATGAACCTGCGACCTGATCCGACATTCCATCCCTCGGCACGCCTTGCCATGGAGGCACCGGTCGAGACCCTGGCCTACACGCTGATGCTGAGCCCCGATGGCTCGCAGCCCGATGGCGTGGCCGTGGTCGATGTCGATCCGGGATCGAGCACCTACGGCCAGATCGTCCACACCGTGATCATGCCCTACAAGGGCGACGAGTTTCACCACTTCGGCTGGAACGCCTGCTCGGCCTCGCTCTCGCCCTTGAACGGCCACGCCTTTCTAGAACGGCGCTACTTGATCGTGCCGGGCATTCGTTCCTCGCGCATCTATGTGATCGATACCAAAGGCGGGCCCAAGGCGGCCAAGATCCACAAGATCATCGAGCCCGAGGAGGTCTTCGCCAAAACCGGCTATTCGCGCCCCCACACCATCCATTGCGGCCCGAGCGGTATCTACGTCTCGACGCTCGGCGGGGGTGGGCCGGACGGCACCGACGGCCCGCCAGGCATTTTCATCATGGACTGCGAGACCTTCGAGGTCATCGGGCGCTACGAAATCGACCGCGGCCCCCAGGACAAGCAGTATGATTTCTGGTGGAACCTGCCGCGCGATTATATGGTCAGCTCGGAGTGGGGCCTGCCGCCACAGTTCGAGAACGGCATCGTGCCCGAGGATCTGCTCGGCCATAAATACGGCCACCGCCTGCATTTTTGGAACCTGCGCGAGCGGCGCAATGTCCAGACCATCGATCTCGGTGCCAACCACCAGATGGCGCTGGAGATCCGCCCCGCCCACGATCCGGTCAAGGAGTACGGCTTTTGCGGTGTGGTGGTCGACACCACCAATCTGGAGGGCTCGATCTGGACGTGGTGGCGCGAGGGCGGCAAGTTCCACGCCAAGAAGACCGCCACCATCCCGCCCGAGCCTGCGGACGCCGATGCGCTGCCCCCGCTTCTCAAGGGGTTTGGCGCGGTGCCCCCGCTCGTCACCGACATCGACCTCAGCCTCGACGATCGCTTTCTTTATGTCTCGTGCTGGGGCACGGGGCAGTTGCGCCAGTATGACGTGAGCGATCCGATGAACCCCAAACTAGCCGGCTCGGTCCACCTGGGCGGCATCGTGCGCAAGACCCCCCAGCCCTCGGGCGCGCCCTTTGCCGGCGGGCCGCAGATGGTCGAGGTCAGCCGCGATGGCAAGCGCGTCTATTGGACCAATTCGCTCTATTCGACCTGGGACGACCAGTTCTATCCCGACGGTGTGCCCGCCGCCATGGTCAAGGCCGATGTCGGCGAGAACGGCGGGCTGACCCTGGACGAAAGCTTCGCCCCCACCTTTCCTGAGGGCTACCGCTCCCACCAGATCCGCCTCGAAGGCGGCGACTGCTCGACCGACAGCTTCTGCTATCCGAGCGCCTGAGCATGGACCTCCTGCCCGAGGGCACGGCGGTGCTCTGGCTGGCGGTGATCGCGAGCGGGCTCTATCACGGGCTGAACCCCGGAATGGGCTGGCCGCTCGCGGTTTCGGCGGGGCTGTTCGAGCGCCGTGCCGGGGCGCTCTGGGGCGCCGTGGCCGCACTTGGCATCGGCCATCTGGTGGCCATGCTGGCGATTCTGCTGCCCTTTGGCATGCTCAGTACCTTGGTGTTTTGGGAGGCCCAGATCCGCATCGTCGCGGCGCTTTGTGTCCTCGGCTTTGGGCTCTGGCTGCTGTTTCGCCCGCGCCATCCGCGCTTTCTGGCGCGGGTGCCGCCCTCTCGGCTGGCGCTTTGGTCGTTTCTAGTCGCGCTGGCGCATGGTGCGGGGCTGATGATCGTGCCGCTCTATCTCGGCATCTGCGGGCTCTATGTCGCGGG
>JBCDHK010000523.1:0-1944 GCA_038750185.1 Pseudomonadota bacterium | reverse complement strand
TGAGGATCAGTTGGTCGGGCTCTCGGCGGGGGAGGAGAAATCGGTCGAGGTCACCTTCCCCGAGGACTACGGCGCTGCGAATTTGGCCGGCAAGGCCGCGGTCTTTGCCTGCACCGTCAAAGAGGTGCGCGCGCCCCTGCCAGCGCCCATCGACGATACACTGGCCGAGCACTATGGGGCGGAAAACCTCGATGCCCTCAAGGATCAGTTGCGCGAGCGCATCGGGGCCGAGTTTGCCGGTGCCTCGCGCCAGCTCATCAAGCGCCGCCTGCTCGATGCCCTGGACGAGCGTGTCAGTTTCGAACTGCCGCCCTCACTGGTCGAGGCCGAGGCCAAGTCCATCGCGCAACAGCTCTGGCACGATGAGAACGCCGACAAAGGCGACGAAGCACCCGAAGTCCCGACCGAGTTCGTGCCCACCGACGAGCACCGCACCCTGGCCGAGCGCCGTGTGCGCCTCGGGCTGCTCCTGGCTGACATCGGCCAAAAGGAGCAGGTCGAGATCACCGAGCAGGAGATGGGCCAGGCGGTGATGGCCGAAGCCCGGCGCTATCCGGGCCAGGAGCGCGAGTTCTTCGACTTCGTACGCCAAAACCGCACCGCCATGGAGCAGATCCGCGCCCCGATCTTCGAGGACAAGGTAGTCGATCTGATCGTCGCCAAGGCCCAGGTCACCGAGATCACGGTCAGCAAGGACGATCTGCAAAAGGAACTGGAGGCGCTTGAAAGCGAGAGCTAAAGCGCTGGCGTACGGGCGAAACCTCCACTAGGCTCTTTCCAAGCCGTTGGAAAACCCGCCCGGGCTCATCGCTCGGGGCCGCATAGGAGGCCGCCCATGCGTCTTGCAGCCCTGGTCGCTTTTGCCGTCGCCGCCCTGCCCCTGCCCGCGCTCGCCAGCATCTGCTATGCTTTTGTCGAGGGCGTTCCGGGGGTGCGCTATGCCTCGCTGGAATTGGCTACTGCCGCGCCCGAGGTGCGCATCTCGTTTGTCGGGCACTCGACCTACCGCATCGAGAGCCCCGAAGGCGTGGTCGCCAACACCGACTACTTCGGCGCCGACGGCATCGGCGGTGTGCCCGACATCGTCACCATGAACAACGCCCACTCCACCCATTGGACGGCCAATCCCAACCCCGAGATCGATCACGTCCTGACCGGCTGGAACCCCGACGGCGACGGCCCCATCGAGCACAAGCTCACCATGGCCGACATGACGGTGCGCAATGTGACCACCGACATCCGCAACTGGGGCACACCGCGCGAGGACGGCAATTCGATCTTCGTGTTCGAGGTGGCGGATCTGTGCATCGGCCATCTCGGCCACCTGCACCATCCACTGACCGAGCAGCAATACGCGTTGCTCGGGCGCATCGATATCCTGATGCTGCCCATCGATGGCTCGTTCACCCTCAACCTCGGCCAGATGATCGAGATCGCCAAGCGGCTGAAGTCCTCGCTCGTCTTACCCATGCATGCTTTTGGCGAGGCCTCGATGCAGCGCTTTCTGAGTGGCATGGCCGATGCCTTTGTGGTGCGCTATGGCGATGCGGTGCTCGATGTCTCCATCGAGAGCTTGCCCTCCCAGCCCACCGTGCTGGTGATGCCGCCGACGCAGTATCTCTCGCGGGGCAGCCTGGGTATCGACTGAGGCGTGCGCGCGGGCTATGGCTTGTGCGCCGCGCCGGTGCGCCCGGCGCCGACCTCTGAGGGCCAACCGATGTTCAGCCTCGACGATCTGCACGCCGCCGCGCGTCTGGTGCACGCCGCCATGCCGCCGACGCCGCAATACCGCTGGCCGGGGCTCTCGGCGCGGGCGGGCTGCGAGGTGATCGTCAAGCACGAAAACCACACCCCCACCGGCGCCTTTAAGGTGCGCGGCGGCATCACCTATCTCGACGCCCTCGCGCGCGCCGAGCCCGAGTGCCCGGGCCTTGTGACCGCCAC
>JBCDHK010000522.1:0-1961 GCA_038750185.1 Pseudomonadota bacterium | reverse complement strand
GGAGCCTTTACCCCGATCCGGGACTGGTTCGCCGGGTTGCCGGAGGCAAAGGCGCGCGGCTACAAGCCGGGCCGCTTCAGCTTCAACGTCAAGGGCGGCCGGTGTGAGGCCTGTCAGGGTGACGGCGTCATCAAGATCGAGATGCATTTTCTGCCCGACGTCTACGTCGAGTGCGAAACCTGCAAGGGCGCGCGCTACAACCGCGAGACGCTGGAGATCAAGTTCAAGGGCAAGTCCATCGCCGATGTGCTCGACATGACGGTCGAGGACGGCGTGGTGTTCTTCGACGCCATCCCCCAGGTGCGCGACAAGCTGGAGACGCTGCAACGCGTCGGCCTCGGCTATGTGCGCATCGGCCAGCAAGCGACCACGCTCTCGGGGGGCGAGGCGCAGCGGGTGAAACTCTCCAAGGAACTGGCGAGGAAAGCCACCGGGCGCACCCTCTACATCCTCGATGAGCCGACCACGGGCCTCCACTTTGAGGACGTGCGCAAATTGCTGGAGGTGCTCCAGGAACTAGTCGATGCCGGCAACACCGTGGTGGTGATCGAGCACAACCTCGACGTGGTCAAATGCGCCGACTGGATCCTCGACCTCGGCCCCGAAGGCGGCGACGGCGGCGGACAACTGGTGGCCTCTGGCACCCCCGAGGACGTTGCCGAGGTCGAGGCCAGCCACACCGGGCGGTATCTGCGCCCCATGCTGCAAAAGGCCGGGCGCATCGCCGCCGAGTGACGCACCCAATGGCAGCGCGTAGAGCGCTGGAGTGCGGGCACTCTGGCGCCCCAAGGCGGTGTATATATTTCAAAGCCTTAGAGTGAATTTATTGTCAAATTAATCTATCGGACCGGGCCAGCCCACTTGCCAGTGCAAGCGCTTCCTGCTACCCCCTCAACGGTGGCCAAGCACCTACGGCTGCCCAATGAGCGAGCCCAGATGAGCCCTTCCTTTGCTGCCGTGCCGCCCGGGCGTCTGCCACGTCTTGGTGTCGTCGCTGCGATCAACGACGAAGATGTTCTCAGCAGAAACCTCGCCGCCTCCCCGCTATTGACCGAGGGCCGCGCTGCCTTTCACGGCGTACGCGGCGCGCGCGCGATCTCGCTGGCCTACAACGAGGGCCTGGATACACTGGTGGCGGAGGTCATGATCTTCGCCCATCAGGACGTCTACCTGCCCGCCGGTTTCGAGACACGCCTGCGCGCCGCCATCGCCGAGATCGAACGCCTCGATCCGGACTGGGGGGTTCTTGGCGTGTTTGGCGTCGATGAGAGCGGGCAGCACTGCGGGCGGACATGGTCTTCTGGACTGGGGCGCGCGCTCGAACTCGACACGGATTTGCCCGCGCGCGCACAAAGCCTCGACGAACTGGTGATCGTGGTGCGCACGGCCACGGGGGTGCGCTTTGATCCGGCGCTGCCCCACTTCCATCTCTATGGCACCGACATCGTGCAGATCGCCCGCGCCGCGGGATATGGCGCCTGGGTCGCCGATCTGCCGGTCATCCACAACTCCCGCTTCGTGGCGCGCCTGGGGCCGGGGTTTGCCGCCGCCTACCGCCATCTGCAGCGCAAGTGGCGCGCAGTGTTGCCGATCCGCACACCAGTGCTCTGGCTGACGCCAAGCGGGATCGACCTTTGGCGCAAGGAGTTCGCGCTCTGGCGCACGCGCAACCGCCGCCTTAGCACCTCGGTCTCCGACCAAGGCGACCCACACGAAATCGCCGAGCGCCTTGGCTGGGCACACCCCGCAGACGACGTCCAGCCCACCATCGCCAGCGCATCGCGCTGAAGCGATTTCAAGGGAGGTGGAAACACCGACTGACCAGGAAATCGCGGTAAAACAGCGCTCTACAGCATTGCGTGTGATGCAGTGCTCACGCGCAGTGCTGTAGGCACTCGCCGCCGACAACCCGGCACTACAGCGAGACGAGCGCGGCGTTCTGGAAGAACAGCGCCTGTTCT
>JBCDHK010000521.1:0-1973 GCA_038750185.1 Pseudomonadota bacterium | reverse complement strand
GCGCGGCGCCATCAGAGCACCTGATCCACGGCGCGCTCGCCATCGAACACGTTCTCGCCCGGGATCTCGGGAAAGCCGCCGTAGTTGGCCAGGTTGCCGAGTGCCGTGCAGGCCGCGGTGTTGCGCGCGCAGCCCGGCGCGAGGAGGATGCCGACGCCCGCGCCTGCCGCCGCATCGACTGCGGCTTCCAGGTCTGGCAGGCGACGCGTGAGGCGCAGCGCATTGCCGGTGACCCGGTCGATCGAGGCGCGCTGGCCGGCGTGCTCCAGAATACCGCCGAGCAGACGCCGCCCCGGCGCCAGGACCGGCAGCGGGTCCACGGTGAAGACCGAGCCCGTGCGCGCCGTCACCATGGCCGGGGCCTGGAAGGCAGCCAGGATCAGATTGCAGCCCGGCCCATAGAGGGTGTGCGTACAGCCACGCTGCACGCGGGCCGCATTGCCGAGCTTGCGCCCATCCGCCCAGCCGGGGCGAACCTCGACGACCAGGCTCTCGCCGTCGAGGCGAGCCGTGGTCTCACCCAGCGCCACGACGATCTGGTTGGAACTGCCGGCCAGGCCCTCGTGGCGCTGGTAGATCGTCACCAGCACCACCTCGGCGCGGGTGCGGTTCAAGAGCGTCTGGGCAAGCGCGTCCTCCAGCGGCAGGGTAATCTCGGTGCGCGCCTCCTCGATCTTGCCAGACTGCACTGCCGGGCCGTGGGAGAGGCCGCGAGTCGCCGTCCAGATCTCCGAGCCGTCGTCGAAATCCGCATCGCGCCCGGTGAGGCGCGCCAGCACGGTGCTGGTGGTGGCAAAGCGATAGAGAAAGAACGGGCGGCCGAGGGCGGTGCTGGCCTCGATATCGGCGAAACTCATGCCGGCACCTCGACCACAGTGACCGCGGTGCGGGCGTAACCGGCGCCCAGGGCAATATCGACAGTATCGCTATCGAGGCGCACGAGGCGCGCGGTCTCGCCCGGTGCGGGGCGGAGCAGAAAGGCGCGCTGGCGCCCGCGCAGGCTGTAGAACATCTGGCGGCGGCGCCAGCGAGAGGCCGGGGTGGCATCGAGGAAGGCGATTTCCTCGCGGCGTTCGCTGTAGTCTGTCAGCGCGATGGGCGCGACCAGGCCGGTGGCACCGTCGAGATAGGCGGTCTGGCGCTGGATTGCCCCTTGGCGCGCTTCGCTCAGCAACACGGGCTCGGCGAGGAGCGGCGTGTCGCCCTCCAGCGGCAGCACCTCAGCGGCGAGATCACGCCCGCCTTCGAGGAGAAAACGGACGCTGGCCTGCCAGAAGCCGGGGCCGCGGGTGTCCTCGACGGGCTCGGTCAGGCGCCCCTCGCGCAAGGGCGCCACGGCGGCGAAGGGGGCGTCGAGCCCCACGGGGGCAGTCAGCGTCAGCGTGCTCTCGGCGATGGCGGCAACGGTGCGGGTGACCAGGGTGCCCTTGGCCGGGCCACCGAGGGCGGCAAGGGCCACGTCTTCGCCGACGCGGAAGTCTGCCAGCGTTGCCGGGATCGCCAGCGCAGTGTCGGTGGCGGTGAGCGGGCCGAGCGACAATGCCTGCCCCCAATGCGGCACCGCCCAAGGCCCGGTGAAGTTGGCCCGCACCAGGGCGCGGATGGCATCAGCGGTGGCGTCGTCGTGGATGTGGTTGAGGCGCAGGTACTCCCGCGGCACCCGGCGCAGCGCCCGGCGCTGTTCGCCGGCGCGACTGCCCTGAATGCCGGTCAGCCATTCGAGGGTTTCCTCGATGCCCTCGCGCGGCAGGTATGGCCAGAGCGTGGCCATATCAGCGTTTGCGCTCATAGCCGAGACGGTCCAGCTCGCCTATCCAATCACGCGAATTGGGGCGGATCAGCTCCTGGGCGCGCATCGGGCTATCAACCAGGATGATACGCTGGTCGCGCGGGCCGTTGTCGCGTTGATCGGCCCCGGCGCCGCCGATGGCCTCGATACCAAGGCGTCCGTTGGGGGCTTTGGCGAGCGGCAT
>JBCDHK010000520.1:0-1980 GCA_038750185.1 Pseudomonadota bacterium | reverse complement strand
GAAATCAAGGGGGGCATCCCGAATAATGCAGCGATTAATGCGGCCAGATCCCCAGCCCGCAGAGCAGGGTCAAAACGAGAGCAAAAACTCCACCACCGTGGACAAGAATTGATCGACCACAAAGAAGAAGATCGCCACCAGCACCGCCATGATGAACACCATCACCGTGGTCATGCCCGCATCGCGACGGGTGGGCCAGACCACCTTGGCGCCCTCGGCACGGACCTGGGCGACGAATTCGGCCGGGTTCTTCATGGTCGCCTCTCCTCGGCACTCGTGGTTGTCGGACGTCCAGATTTGGGCCATCCCGGTTTGGCCGGCGTGGCAGGGGCGGAGGGTCTCGAACCCCCGACCTACGGTTTTGGAGACCGTCGCTCTACCAACTGAGCTACACCCCTCTGATGCGCTTGAGATACGAACAATCGCCAAGCGGCGCAAGGGCGGATGCACGCGGCGCTCGGGCGGCGCTCATTGTCCAAACGCTAAGACCTCTGCACTCGTGGCCGCTCTGTCGCCACAGTAGACTGGCGCATGAATTGCGCAAAGAGAGACGCCGCCGCCGTCTCGGGCAAGCATCGCCCAGCGCCAACCTCAGCCTCCAACGCCGCGCGCGCCTCCGCCAGGGCGGGGTCGGCATCGAGCGCGGCAAACACCCGCTCGCGCAGACCCGCGCGCATGGCCGCCACAGCTTGCTCGGACCGCCTGCGCGCGCGATGGCCACTCTCGCGCCGTGCTCCATCGAGGGCCTGGATGCGCTCCCAGACCGTCTCAAGCCCCTCCCCGCTCATCGCCGAGGCCGCTAAGGCCAGCGGATAGCCCTCAGGGTCGCCCGCCCGCCGGCGCATCAGATGCAGCGCTGCGGCATAGTCGGCGCGTGTGGCCTCCGCCACGGGCTTGAGCGTGCCGTCAGCCTTGTTGACCACGATCAGATCGGCGATTTCCATGATGCCGCGCTTGACGCCTTGGAGTTCGTCACCGCCCCCGGGTGCGAGCAACAGCACAAACACATCGGTCATCTCGGCAACCAGCGTCTCGGACTGGCCGACGCCCACCGTCTCGACCAACACCACATCGAAACCCGCCGCCTCGGTGAGCGCGATACACTCGCGCGTGCGCCGCGCTACGCCGCCCAGGTGGGTCTGGCTAGGCGAGGGGCGGATAAAGGCGCCGGGGGCACGCGCTAAGCGCTCCATCCGGGTCTTATCGCCCAGGATCGCACCGCCCGAGCGTGTGGACGAGGGATCGACCGCCAGCACCGCGACCCGGTGGCCCGCCTCGATCAGGCGCATGCCGAGCGCCTCGATGAAGGTCGACTTGCCCACCCCAGGCGTGCCCGAGAGCCCGATGCGCACCGCCTTGCCGTCTCCCGGCCCAAGCGCGCCCAGCAACGCCGCCGCATCCGCGCGATGATCGGCACGGGTCGATTCGACCAACGTGATCGCACGCGAGAGCGCCCGGCGCTCGCCCTGGCTGAGGCGCTGCGCCAAATCGTCGAGGGGAGAGAGTGTGGCTGAGGTCATGGGCGCTACAGTCCATAGCGAGGCACCGGAGATCGGCGCATCTTTCGTGAAGCCATGCTATAGGAGGGCAAGGCCCGTCGCCAAGAGCCGTGCTGCTGCCGTCACCCAAAGGAGGTTTTGCCGATGTTGCGCCGTGCGTCCATCCTCGCCCTCGCCGCGCTGTTGAGCACTGCCGCAGGCACCAGCCACGCCGAGACACTGGCCAAACGCGCCGCCGTCAGTTTCGCTGCCGTGTTCGACATCTACCTGGGCGGGCTGAAACTGGCTGAGATGCGCGTCGATGCCAACCGCCAAGGCACGGACTACGACGCCGAGGCCGATCTGATCACCGCGGGCGCGCTCGGCGTGTTCTACACCGCCGGGTTCGAGGCCCGCGCCCAAGGCTCGGTCGCGGCGTCGTAGTCCGTGCCTTGGCGGTTGGCATCGACGCGCATCTCAGCCAGTTTCAGCCCGCCCAGGT
>JBCDHK010000519.1:0-2027 GCA_038750185.1 Pseudomonadota bacterium | reverse complement strand
GAGACCAAACACCTGCGCCTGCGCCAATCAGCCTTGCGCACGCGCCTCTCCGAGTGGATCGATAGCAAAACCGACTGGCCCGTGCTCACCACCTCCATCGCGCGCAAATGGCTCGACGACGGCGACGGGCTGCAAGACCGCGGCATCACCCGCGATCTCGATTGGGGCATTCCGGTCAAGCGCGGCGCCGAGGACTGGCCCGGCATGGACGGCAAGGTGTTCTATGTCTGGTTCGACGCCCCCATCGAATACATCGCCGCCACCGCCGAATGGGCCGACCACCACGGCCTCGGCGAGGACGCCTGGCTGCGTTGGTGGCGCGAGGACCACGGCGCGGGCGATGTCCGCTATGTCCAGATCATGGGCAAGGACAACGTGCCCTTCCACACGCTCTCCTTCCCCGCAACACTGCTCGGCGCCAACCACGACGCCACCGAGCCCTGGCATCTGGTCGACTACATCAAATCGACCAACTGGCTGACCTTCGAGGGCGGCAAGTTCTCCACCTCGCAAGGCCGCGGCGTGTTCATGGACCAGGCGCTGGAGCTGCTGCCCGCCGATTACTGGCGCTGGTGGCTGCTCGCCAATGCTCCCGAGAGTGCCGACAGCGACTTCACCTGGGAGCACTTCCAAGGGGTGGTCAACAAGGATCTGGCCGATGTGCTTGGCAACTTCGTCTCACGCGTGACCAAGTTCTGCCGCTCCAAGTTCGGCGAGGCGGTGCCGGAGGGCGACTATGGGGCGGCAGAGGCCGAGGTGATCGCGGCCATCGACACCCGGCTGCACGCGCTCAGCACCCACTGGGAGGCGATCGAGTTTCGCAAGGCCGCCGCCGAGACCCGCGCGCTCTGGGTCGAGGGTAACGAGTATCTACAGCACGCCGCTCCTTGGGCGGCTTTCAAGGAGAACCCGGCCAAAGCGGGGGTGAGCGTGCGCTTTGCCCTCAATCTGGCGCGGCTTTATGCCATCGTCTCGCGCCCCTTCGTCCCCGATGCCTCGGACGCGATCCTGAGAGCGCTCGGTATCCCCGAACACGCACTCGATTGGCCCAAGGACGCTGTCACCGCTCTCAACGCCCTACCCGGCGGACACCCCTTCAGCGTGCCCGACAACCTGTTCACCAAGATCGACGACAACGCGCGCGAGGCGATGGCTGCCAGCACCTTGGGGCGCAGCTAGAGCGATTTCCGATCATTCTGGCTCGCCTGGATCGCTCTAGGGCATTGTTTTGCAGCGATTTCCGAGTCGCGCATCAGTGCCAGATGCGCTTGAAATCGCTCTAGCGCCCCCACCCGGGGCTCTCTCAGAGGCTGGCCAGATCGATGTCGCGGCAAGCCAGCGGGCCGCCGCCGAGATAGCCCTGGCGAAATGCTGCAATGCGCGTGGCGATCGGGCTGATCTCACCGCCCGGATTGAGCGCGCGGCTCAGGGTCTCGGGGTTGAGGCGAAACCGCCACTCGATGTTCTGGCGCGCCCAGTAGCCGGCCAGACAATCGACCTGGACGTAGGTCGTGACCGGATCGAGCGGCGGCAACAAGAGACCGAATTGCGAGTGCATGTGCTGGCCGATCTCATGGGCGAGATCGAGCAGCGCCTCAGGCTCCTCGGGCAGGGACTGTTCGACATAAAGGCGGGCGTCGTGGATGCAGTAAGCGGCCTCGCCGGGCAGGCTCCGGGCACTGCACGCGCTCTCGGCCCAGGCAGCAGGCTCGGCCCAGTCGAGCGGCTGATAGGTGAGGTCCAAGCTGCCCAGGACCGTGGCGAGCACGGTGTTGGTCTCGGCGACCAGCGTATCGGCATCAGTGATCGCGCCTGAGAGACCAGTACGCCCAACGTTTTGCCCGCCAACGCCCGGTTGCCCGGGCACGGGCGGGGCATCGCCGTTGGGATCGAGGGCGGCCAAGCGCTGATTGAAAAGCGGCGTCGGCGCCTGCGGGGCGGGCGCGCGCAGCACCGGCACTTCGGGCGAGAGTGCCACTGGATTGATGGCAACCACCTGACCGTTGGACTGATGGATCGCATGCACG
>JBCDHK010000518.1:0-2038 GCA_038750185.1 Pseudomonadota bacterium | reverse complement strand
GCCACCTTCATCAGCCGCTTGCGCGACGATCCCACCGTGGACAACGGCCTCAGCTTTTGGTGTGTCTCGGACAACCTGCGCAAGGGCGCGGCGCTCAACGCGGTGCAGATCGCCGAGTTGCTGGGCCGGCGCTGTCTGAAAAAGGGCTGACGTGGTGTGACGACACTTGCCGCCTTGCGCCGGAGTATGGGGTGCGGGGCGGCTTTAACAGTGTTGATGCCCCCAGCACCGCACTGTGTCGGCTTGGTGATGCTGAACGCGCCAGTGCACGGCAAGCGCCCTGCTCGCTGGCGATGGAGGCCTGCGCGAGCGCCCACTCCCATCACCTTCGCAAATTCGTCAAAAATCTATCGCATTTTTGCAATCGAGGCGCGATACCGGCCACATAACTCAACACCAAGGGAGTTCCCATGATCCGCCCCTCGACCCTGCTTGCCACGGCGGCACCCGTCTACACCGCCGTATTCGCCACTGTGTTTGCCGTTGGGCTCGCCAGCAGCGCCATGGCCGAGTTCGCCCTCGGCGAGCGCTATCAGGATGCCGACGGCGATCTGGTCGCCGATACTCCCACCGATCCCGCCCAGCAAGTCGACCCCTCGACGCTGATCTTCGCCTATACCCCGGTCGAGGATCCGGCGGTCTATCGCGAGGTCTGGGCCGAGTTTCTTGATCACATGGCCGAGTTGACCGGCAAGAACGTGCAGTTCTTCCCCGTCCAGTCCAACGCCGCCCAGATCGAGGCGATGCGCGCCGGGCGTCTGCACGTGGCGGGCTTCAATACCGGCTCCAACCCGATTGCGGTGGCCTGTGCGGGCTACAGCCCGTTTGCCATGATGGCCGGCAACGACGGCTCGTTTGGCTATGAGATGGAGGTCATCACCTACCCGGGCTCAGGCGTCGACGAGGTGGCCGATATCAAGGGCAAGACCCTGACCCACACCTCGCAAACCTCCAACTCGGGCTACAAGGCGCCGACTGCGCTGATGAAGGCCGAGTTTGGTATGATCTCCGAGCAGGACTACGACGTCCAGTTCTCGGGCAAGCACGACAACTCGATCCTGGGCGTGGCCAACAAGGACTATGAGGTCGCCACCATCGCCAACTCGGTCAAAAAGCGCATGGTCGATCGCGGTGTGGTCTCGGAGGATCAGTTCAACATCCTCTACACCTCGCAGACTTTTCCGACCACCAGCTACGGCACGGCCCACAACCTGACCCCCGAATTGCAGGCGAAGATCCGCGAGGCCTTCTTCACCTTCGAGTGGGCGGGCACGGGGCTGGCCGAAGAGTTCGGCAAGAACGGCGAGGAGCAGTTCATCGAGATCACCTTCAAAAAGGACTGGGACGTGATCCGAAAGATCGACGCGGCCAACGGCGTCAGCTACGATTGCCAATAAGGGCCGCACTTAGACGGCCGATTGGCGTGGGGCGTGTGCGGGGTAATCCCGCGCGCCTTCACCGCCCAGGGCCAGGGGGACGCCCATGCTGACCGTCGAAGGTCTGACCAAGACCTACCGCTCCGGCGACAAGGCGTTGCACGGGGTCGACTTCTCGGTGGCGCGCGGCCAGGTGGTTGGCCTGATCGGGCCTTCGGGCGCGGGCAAATCGACGCTGATCCGCTGCGTCAACCGCCTCGTTGAGCCTACCGCCGGGCGCGTATTGCTCAACGATGAAGACCTGACCGCCCTTGGCACACAAGCGCTGAGGCGCGCACGCCGGCGCATCGGCATGATCTTCCAAGAATACGCCCTGGTCGAGCGCCTGACGGTGATGGAGAACGTGCTCTCGGGGCGCCTCGGCTACGTCTCGTTCTGGCGCTCCTTGGCGCGGCGCTTTCCGGGCGAGGACATCGCCAACGCCTTTCGCCTCCTGGAGCGCGTCGGGCTGGCGGGGCGCGCCGACAGCCGCGCCGATGCCCTCTCGGGCGGCCAGCGCCAGCGTGTCGGCATCGCGCGCGCCCTCGCCCAGGAGCCCGAGCTACTGCTGATCGACGAGCCGACCGCCTCGCTCGATCCGAAAACCTCGCGCCAGATCATGC
>JBCDHK010000517.1:0-2039 GCA_038750185.1 Pseudomonadota bacterium | reverse complement strand
GTGCCGCAATGGCGGAAAAAAACTCGCACATGCATGAACAATATCATCGCCCCCCCCAGAGCAGCAGGACTTGTCAGGACCCCCGGAGCAGGCTAGAGCGTGGGCGTCCGGGCCATAGCGCAGTCTGGTAGCGCGTCCGTCTGGGGGACGGAAGGTCGTGAGTTCGAATCTCGCTGGCCCGACCAATCGGCGCCGGTAGCCACGCGCTGCCGGCGCTTTTCCTATGGGTGGAGGCCCGATGGCGCAGGCCCACGGCGTGCTGCCCTCGCAGGAGTTGCGCCGTCTGGCCACAGCCGGTGCGATTGCCGCGGAGCATCCCCTTGATGGCGATCAGATCCAACCGGCCAGCCTCGATCTGCGCCTTGGCCAGCGGGCATGGAGGGTGCGGGCCTCGTTCCTGCCCGCGCGTGCAAGCGTCGCCGCGCGCCTTGACGAGTTTGCCATGCATGCCCTCGATCTCGGCCCCGGTGCGGTGCTGGAGACGGGCTGTGTCTATGTGGTCGAACTGGCAGAGCGCCTCGCGCTGCCGGCAGAGGTCTCTGGGGCGGCCAATGCCAAATCCTCGACCGGGCGCCTCGATCTCTTCACCCGCTTGATCGGCGACCATCAATCCGAGTTTGACCGCTTGACGCCGGGCTACACCGGCCCGCTTTATGCCGAAATCAGCCCGCGCACCTTTTCGGTGCTGGTGCGCCCTGGCATGCGGCTCAACCAGATTCGGCTGAGCCGCGGCGAGAGCCGTCTCGACGATGCGGCGCTCGCCGCCCTCAATGCCCGCGAGCCCCTGGTCGACACCGACGCGCTGATCGACGGCGGGCTTGGCTTTTCGGTCGATCTCAACCCGCGCGAGGGTGGGATCGTGGGCTGGCGCGCGCGCCGCCACTCCGGGCTGATCGATTTGGGCCTGATCGGCCACTACGTCGCCGAGGAGTTTTGGGAGCCGGTACGCCCTGCTCCTGGCGGCCATGTCGTGCTGGAGCCCGGCGCTTTCTATATCCTTGTCTCGCGCGAAGCGGTGGCTGTCCCCCCTGACACTGCCGCCGAAATGGTGCCCTACCGCGCCGTGGCGGGTGAGTTTCGCGTCCATTACGCCGGGTTTTTCGATCCGGGCTTTGGCCATGCCGAGACCGGCGGCAGCGGCTCGCGCGGTGTCTTGGAAGTGCGCTGCCACGAAGCGCCCTTTGTCCTGGAGCACGGCCAACGGGTTGGCCGGCTGATCTACGAGCGCATGGCCGCGCGCCCCGATCTTCTCTATGGGCGCGATATCGGCTCGAACTACCAGGGTCAGGGCCTCAATCTAGCCAAGCATTTTCGCACGGCTTAAAGCGATTTCATAGGAGGTGGAAACACCGACTGGCTCGGAAACTGCGGCAGAACAATAGTTTATAGCATTTTTCACGAACCAACGTTTGCGCGAAATGCTACAAGGTGGTGCCAGGCACACTGAAGGCCGAGCACGGCGCGCGCACAAAACGCCGCCCATGCAAAAGGGGCCGCAGCATTGGCCACGGCCCCCTCATCAGGCAAAGCTCAGCGGGTGAGCGGGATTACATCATCCCGTCCATGCCGCCCATGCCGCCCATGCCGGCGCCGGCACCCGCAGCGGGCTTGTCCTCGGGCTTGTCGGCAATCATCGCCTCGGTGGTGATGAGCAGACCCGAGACCGACGCGGCGTCCTCAAGCGCAGTGCGCACAACCTTGGCCGGGTCGATGATGCCCTTCTCCATCAGGTTGCCGTACTCTTCGAGCTGGGCGTCGAAGCCGAAGTTGCTGTCGTCGGACTCCAGCACCTTGCCGGCAACCACAGCACCATCGATGCCAGCATTCTCGGCAATCTGGCGCAGCGGCTGCTGCAGCGCACGGCGCACAATGGCCCCGCCGGTGGTCTGGTCGGCATTGTCGCCCTTGAAGCCGTTGAGCGCGCGCGAGGCGTGGATCAGCGCCACACCGCCACCCGGCACGACACCTTCCTGAACGGCCGCACGGGTGGCGTTCAGCGCATCGTCGACACGGTCCTTGCGCTCTTTCACCTCGACCTC
>JBCDHK010000516.1:0-2041 GCA_038750185.1 Pseudomonadota bacterium | reverse complement strand
TGACAAAGCGCGCCGAGCGGCGCGGGTCGGCATTGGTGTAGTTGGCCTGCACCGGCTGCCAACCGTGGAGCGCTTCGAAACGGCGGTCGGTGACGAGGTGGAAATCGGCCGTGCCAGCCCAGGCCGGATCCACAGGCAGCAGCCGGTCGAAGCCGCCGAAGATCGCACTCACCACGGCCAGGCGTTTGCGGGCGGGGTTGTGGATCGCAAAAGGGCGCAGCGCTTGCGGATCCTCCGGCGAGAGCGCCTTCTCCCCCGGTGCGCCCAAGGGGGCGCTGGTGCGCACCAAATACTCCGCCGCCCACTGCGCCAACGTGCGCCCATCCGCCCCCGCCATCGCCTCACAGGGGGCGAGCGCTTGGACGAGGCCCTGCTTGGCATAATGGCGTGCCGCCTCGGCCTTGCTGGGCAGGGCATGGGTCTCAGCGTACCACGCGGTATCGAGGGTGGGGTGTTTGGCCGTGGCCGGGGTCAGGCCCAGGGCGCTCGGCGCTGGCGGGCGGTGCGCACCGAACTTGGCGATCTCCAGATCGCGCCGGCGCCGTTTGGAAGCAAAGAAGACCGCCAGCGCGCCTGGCAGCCCTTCGCCCTCGGTCAGCGCCCAGCGCCGTTGCAACGACCTCACCAGCCCCATGTCGAATCGCGCATCGCCGTCTCGCCGTCCTCGCCCCACGTGGCGCAGCTTTACTCGCTCCTCCTCTAGAGCGATTTGAAGCGCTTCTGGCACAGAAGCGCGGCTCGCAAACCGCGGCAGGACAATATCCTAGAGCGCATTGGCGAACCAGAATGGTCGCAATGCGCTCTAGCTGGTTTGCCCTGAGCAGGACCAGAGCCTTCGTACGTTGATTTTGCGCCTGGCCTCGCGCAAGAGCCTCCTGAGGGCTGGATCGGGTGGCGCGGACCCTTTAACGCTACAGCCAGTCACTGCCGCCCCGCCGGGCATTGCCGCGGTTCGGGCGCGCCAGCAAGCCAACATGGTCGGAAATGCCGAGCGCAACAGGAGCGCTGCGACAGGCGCGCGCCCATGGCGGCACCGGCCAAAACCACAGCAGGCGTGGGTGTGTCTGCTGCTTTGGAAGGGTTGGGACGTGTTTGGGCCTGGCATTGCGCCGGTGGGCGCTGCAGTTGAAGGGGTGCCCGTTGCTGAGGGCGCGTTGGCGCGCTTGGTTAGTGTGGTCATCGTCTCCTGTGGCAGCGCGGGGGTGTTGGAGCGCGCGCTGGCCTCGGTGCCAAAGGGGGTGGACACCATCGTCGTCGACAACGCGAGCCAGGATGCCTCGCCCCATCTGGCGGCGGCGGGGGGGCGAGGGTGCTGCGCAACCCCAGCAATCTGGGTTTTGGGGCGGCGTGCAATCGTGGGGCGGCAGTGGTGGAGACGCCTTTTGCATTGTTTCTCAACCCCGACGCCTGGCTTTCGCCGGGCAGCTTGGCGGCACTGGTTGGTCAGCTCTGTGCCGATCCCGGGATTGCCGCTGCGGGACCGCTGTTGCGCTTGCACGGGCAGATACCCTTGCCGCGGCAAAGCGCGCTCCTCGATGTGGACGACCCCCCGACGTTCACGACCCTACCTAGGCAGACGCGCGATGTCGGGTTTCTCTCGGGAGCGGCGCTCTTGGTGCGGATGACGGCCTTTCGCGCCCTCGACGGTTTTGATGAGCACATCTTCCTTTATCTGGAGGACGATGACTTATGCTTTCGCCTGCGCCAAGCCGGCCATCGCCTGCGCCTTGTGCCCGCGGCCGTGGTCGATCACGATCAAGTGGCCTCAGCGCGGCGGCTGTGTCAGCGAAACCGCCATACGCTACAATCGATGCACTATTTGGCCGGCAAACATGGGGTTGACTTCGACTTTACCGCCAAACGCCGTCAAGCGTGGCGGCGGCTGGCGCTGGCCCTGCTGCTGGCAGATCGGCGGCGGTTACAGGTCAATCTTGGGCGGTTGCAAGGGCTCGGCGCTTTGCCGTTCGGCGCCGGGGCGCGGCGCTAGAGCGCATTGCGACCATTCTGGTTCGCCAATGCGCTCTAGGATATTGTTCTGCCG
>JBCDHK010000515.1:0-2054 GCA_038750185.1 Pseudomonadota bacterium | reverse complement strand
GCGTCGACCCGCAAGCCTGGCTCGCCGACGTTCTCGCTCGCATCGCCAACATACCGCTTTCGCGCTTGCTCGAACTGCTGCCCTGGAACTGGACCGCCTCCCAACAGGCCGTCAAGGCCGCGTAGCCGCGGCTCTCACCGGATGGGTACATCTGATCTGGATGTTTGCCGGTTCAGATGGCGCAGATGGCGGCGGCGAGACCCTGGCCGACGCCATGACGCCGATCGAAGCCGCCAAGATGTCCGGCCTCAACCCAGAAGCCTACTTGGCCGACGTCCTCACCCGCCTCCCAGACCGTATCTACTCACCGTGTTAGCGTGAAGGGTTGCGTTTGGTGACGGGATGTGGGCCGATGGCGGTGTGAGCCAGAGGCCACGATATCGCCTGAGTGAGGCCGAGAAAGATGCGCTGCTGGCGGATCAGGCGGCCCTGATCGACGCGCAAGCGGCGCGGATCAAGGAGCTGGAAGCGGCGCTCAAGGGTAAGACCGGCGGCACGGCGTCGGCCTCTGGGGAGACGGTCAAGAAGACGCCGAGAAACTCCCACGTGCCGCCCTCGCAGGGGCAGAAGGCCGACAAGCGCGCCTCCTCCAAGCCCAAGAAGCTGCGCCCCTCGCGCCCTGGCACGACGCGGCGCCTGAGCGAGACCCCGGATCGGACGCGGTCGTGCACGGCGGTGGCCTGCGACAAGTGCGGTGCCGATGTTTCGGGTGCTGCACAGCGTCTGCGCTGCCAATACGACCACATCGAGATCCCAGCAATCCAGCCCGAAGTGACCCGGATTGCGCTGTTTGGCGGGCGGTGCGGCTGTTGCGGCCGGCGTTATCGGGCATCTCCGCCTGAGGGCATGGCACCGGGTACGCCGTTTGGCCCCAACATCCATGCGCTGCTGCTCTACCTGCATCACAGCCATCACGTCAGCTTCGAGCGCTTGGCCCGCCTGATGCGTGAGTTGTTCGGCCTGTCGATTTCCGAGGGGGCGATCAACAACGCCTTCAAGCGGGTGGCCCCGTCGCTGGAGACCCGTCGCCAAGCGATCAAAGCCAGGCTGCAAACTGCTGAAATCATTGCTTCTGACGAAACCACCATGCGGGTGTGCGGCGCGACCCATTGGTCGTCGGACGATCTTGAGCGTCCGCTCAAGGGGACAGTGGGTGTTTGGTTGCAAGGACGCGGTACTCCACGAGATCGCGCCCAGGCGGGCCAAGTCGGTGGCCGAGCAGGTGTTGGGCGGGCATCGCCCCGAAGTCTGGATCTCGGACCGCTACGCCGGCCAGCAGGATCTGGCTACACGCCACCAGGTTTGCCTGGCCCATGTCCTGCGCGACGTCCAATACGCCATCGATTGCGGCGATAGTGTTGTCGCACCGCGCATCGCCAAGCTCCTGGCCTGGACCATCAAAGTCGGCCGACGACGAGAGGCGCTCGCCGACAGCACGCTGGCCCAGTACAAGCGCCGCGCTGAGCGCCAGCTGGACGGCTTGCTCGGCCATCCTGCAGCCCATCCGGACGGGCGGGCGCTCCAGGCCAAGCTCAAACCCTGGCGGCCCAAATTGTTCGTGTTCCTCGAAGACCGGCGTGTGCCAGCGACCAACAACGACTCTGAGCGAGAGATCCGGCCCTCGGCGGTGTTCCGCAAGGTCCCCTACGGTTTCCGTTCAGACTGGGGCGCCCAGGTTCACGCTGGCTATCGCTCGCTGACCAGCACCGCGCGCCGGCACACGCACAGTGCCATCGACGCCGTCCGCGCCCTCATCACCGGAAAACCCCTCGCAGGTATGCAGACCATCCTGCCACCCTCCTGAGCATTTACCCCAGACCACCCAAACCGCCAGCTGGGCACGCTACTGCCCTGGAACTGGAGCCCACAACCCAGCCAACAATACAAGTCTCAAATCAGCCACTTATCTCGCTCTGAAGCGCCCCGGGTTTGCCGGAGGCCCCTGGTTTTGAAAGGATGGGGTCATGACAGACGGAACGGAGAAGCGGCGACGGCCGCAGTATTCGACTGAGTTGCGCGAGCGCGCGGTGCGGATGGTGCGGGAGGCTTTGCCT
>JBCDHK010000514.1:0-2079 GCA_038750185.1 Pseudomonadota bacterium | reverse complement strand
GTGCGCCAGCGTGGCGCGTCTGTGCCGCTCTGCCCTGATGGCTTGCAGGCACTGGGCTTCGATCCAGCCCGTGCACTGGTGGTCCATGCCGATAGCGACCGTGAGGCGCTCTGGGTGATCGAACACGGTCTTCGCGCGGGTGTCTTTGCAGGCCTGATCGCGTGCCTGGACGGGCTGTCGTTCACGGCCTCGCGGCGCTTGGCGTTGGCGAGCCGGCAGGGCAGGGGGGCGGCGTTTCTTTGCCTTGGTCCGCGGGCGGGGGGTGCAACGGCGGCCGACACCCGCTGGCGCCTTGCGCTGGCTCCGGCGAAGGCGGCTGCAGGCCCCCCGGTCTTGCCATCCATGAGCGCCATAGCCTGGGCCAAGCTAGAGCGCGCCAAACACGGCTCTGGGGCGCAGGCACTGCTCCATCGTGAGGCGATACTGAGCCTGGGAGCAGACCATCTGCCACCAATGGAACAAAATATAAACAATCGCCTTGCATAGTGACTATCGCGAGAGGGACATGGCGGATTTCCTGAATATCTGGCTGGAGCACTGGCCGATCGACCGCTGGCGCCGGGCTGGCGCCACTGCCCCGCCCAACACGCCGCTCGTCCTGGTGGAGACGACGGCTGCCGGTCCTCGGGTGGCGGCGGTCTGCCAGGCCGCTCGTGCTGTGGGGATCGTGCCGGGCCTTAGCCTGACGCGCGCCCGCGCGATCTGTCCGGAGGTGGCCGCGCATCGGCTGGACCGGCAAGGCGATGCCAAGGCGCTCACCCGCTTAGCGCTTTGGGCGATGCGTTGGAGCCCGCGTGTCGCGGTCGAGGCGCCGGACGCCTTGATGCTGGACGTCTCGGGCTGTGCCCATCTCTGGGGGGGCACGGCTGGCCTTCTGGCCGATGTCGAGGCGCGGCTCACGGCTGGCGGCCTTGCCTGCCGCCTCGGATTGGCGCCGACGCCGATGGCAGCGCGCATCCTGGCCCGCGGTGCGCCCAAGAGCCCGGCCATCGTCGAGGTGCCCGAGGGCGAGAGCCTGCCCTCCACGGTGTTGCGCGCGGCTCTGAGCGATCTCCCGGTCACCGCTCTCGGTCTCGATGGCGAGACCCGGACGGCACTGGCCGATCTCGGGCTCGATACCCTCGGCGATCTCCTGGCGCTTGATCGGCGGGCGCTGGCCCAGCGCTTTGCTGGCGGAGCAGGCGAGACGGTACTGGCCAAGCTGGACCTGGCTCTGGGCCTCAGGCTCGATCCGCTCGATCCGATCCGCCCGCCGCCCGTGTTTCTGGAGCGCCTGCCCTGTCCTGAACCGCTGATCCACCTGAACGGCGTGCGCGCCGGGCTCGACCGCCTACTGGCGTGCCTTTGCGCCCGCTTGCAGACCGAGGCGCTTGGCGCGCGGCATTTGTGTCTGCGCGCTACCCGCACCGACGCCACCGCAGTGGCCGCCACCCTGTCGCTGGTCAGGCCGAGCCGCGATCCCGCCCATCTGGCGCGCCTTTTTGAGGATAAGCTGGAGGGCCTCGATCCAGGCCACGGCATCGACGCGCTAGTCTTGGAGGCGGTCTCGGTCGAGGCACTGGCGCGCCAGACGCCGACCCTCGACCGGCTGGGCGAGGCGGCACCCCCGCGCGAGGATCTCGCCGGGCTTGCGGAATTGATCGACCGGATCGAGGCGCGTCTTGGCGAGGGCTCGGTCGCAGTCTGGCAGCCGGTAGCCAGCCACCTGCCGGAACGGGCGGCGCGGCTGGTGGCTTTTCCGGGCCAGCGGTCGGTTTGGCGGGCGGCGTCCCCTGGAAGCCTTGCCCGGCCGATCCTGCTGTTTGCACCGCCGGAGCCGGTCGAGGTCTGCCCACGGCCTCCTGGAGAACACCACCGGCCGCCTGAGGGCTTTGTCTGGCGCCGCGCACTGCGCCGGGTGGCCCAGGCGGAGGGGCCCGAGCGGATCGGCCCGGTCTGGTGGGACTTTTCCGCCGACGCCCGCACGCGGGATTACTTTCGCATCGAGGATACGGCGGGGCGGCGCTACTGGCTGTTTTGTCTCGATTTTGCAAACCCGCCTGCAGAAAGGCAGGCGGAACATCGCCCCCAGCCGCGCTG
>JBCDHK010000513.1:0-2085 GCA_038750185.1 Pseudomonadota bacterium | reverse complement strand
TATCGGCGCGCCCGTCCAGGCGCCGCCCGTCCTCCAGGGTGAAGGCGGCGGTGGGGGTGTCGAGGTCGATCTCCTGGGGTGCGGTACCGTCGGGGACGGCGCGGCGCGCGCTCAGCACATAGGGCTCGCCCACTTCGGTGCGCCCGCTGTAGCGCGGGTTGTCGAGGGCAAGCCCTGCGCCAAGCACGGCGATGTCCTCGGGGGCGAGCAGATCGGCATCGGGGCCGAGGCGCAGTCCGCCGACAAAGATCGCCGCCACCGTGGCCAGGGCCGCGACGGGCAGGGCGATCTTCATCAGCCGCACCGCGCGTGAGTAGCGCGAGACCGCGCGCAGGCGGCGAAAGGCGGGATCGTAGCGCATCGCCTAGCCCTGCCTCGCGCCGTCGACGCCGGCGCGCAGGCAGTCGTGGACATGGACCAGCCCCAGCGGCGGGGCAGGGGGCGGTGTCTCGGTGACGAAGAGTGCGGTGATCTTGTGCGCGTTCATCAGCGCCAGGGCCTCTTGGGCGAGGCGTGTGGGTGCGATGGTCAGCGGGTTGGCCGTGGCTACTTCGCCGGCGGTGCGTGCCAGCAGTCCGTCCATATGGCGGCGGAGATCGCCGTCGGTGACGATGCCGGTGAGGCAGCCTTGGGTATCGATCACGCCGGCGAGGCCAAAGCCGCTCTCGGTCATGGCGATTAGCACTTCGGTCATGGGCGCGTCAGGGGTGACGAGCGGCAGGCGTTTGCGCGAGGCCATCAGATCGGCCACCGAGACCAATTGCGCGCCCAGGCTGCCGCCGGGGTGGAAGGCGCGAAACCGCTCAACGGTAAAGTCGCGCCCCTCCATCAGTGCCACGGCCAGCGCATCGCCCAGCGCCACGGTGAGCGTGGTCGAGGTGGTGGGGGCATCGACGATGGGTGAGGCCTCCTCAGCAGCGGGCAAGAGCAACGCCACGTCGGCTGCGCGCAGGAGCGCCGAGCCCGCCCGCGCGGCAACTCCGATCAGCGGAATGGCGAAGCGGCGGGTATGGGCGATGATGTCGGCCAACTCGCGCGTCTCGCCTGAATTGGAGAGCACCAAGGCCAGATCGCGCTCGGTGATCATGCCGAGATCGCCGTGGCTGGCCTCAGCCGGGTGGACGAACTGCGCCGGTGTGCCCGTCGAGGCGAGCGTGGCTGCGATCTTGCGCGCCACATGGCCCGATTTGCCCATCCCGGAGACAATCACCCGCCCCTCGACCTGGCGGATCAGGGTCAAGGCCGCTGCAAACTCCGCGCCCACACTCTCGCCCAGGCGCGTGAGCGCTGCCGCCTCGATGGCCAGCACACGGCGTGCGACGGCGAGATCGGTCTCGGCCTGGCTCGGGACGCTCTGGCTCGGACTGTTCTGGCTGGGGCTCGGTACGGTCAAAGCGGCTCCTGGGGCAGGGTGCGTGCGCTAGCATACACCATGGCAGCCCGTGGCGCGTCCTCTAGTGATCGAAGACATCCGGTTCGACCCAGCCGTAGAGATCGAGTAGCGCGCGATCGGGCAGAAAGCGAAAACAGGCCTCGGCCAGGTCGGTGCGGCCTTCGCGGGCGAGGCGGCGGTCGAACTCCTCGCGCAGGCGGTGCAGGTGGAGCACGTCGGAGGCGGCATACTCGCACTGCGCTTGGCTCAGCGTCTCGGCGCCCCAATCGGAGGATTGCTGCTGCTTGGAGATATCGACGCCGAGCAACTCGGAGCAGAGCGCCTTCAGGCCGTGGCGGTCGGTGTAGGTGCGGGTCAGCTTGGAGGCGACTTTGGTGCAGTAGACCGGGCGCGCCACGGCACCGAGGGCCTGGGCGAGCAACGCGATGTCGAAGCGGCCATAGTGAAACAGTTTCAACACGGCAGGATCGACAATCAAGCGCACCAGATTGGGCGCCTCGCGCTGGTCCTTGGCGATCTGGACCAGATGCACCGTGCCATCGCCCGAGGACAGTTGCACCAGACAGAGCCGATCACGATGGGGACGCAACCCCATGGCTTCGGTATCGATGGCGACGACGGGGCCGAGGTCGAGCCCATCGGGCAGATCACCCCGATGGAGAGTGATGGATGGGCTCACACGATCCTCCGGC
>JBCDHK010000512.1:0-2097 GCA_038750185.1 Pseudomonadota bacterium | reverse complement strand
GTGGTCTCCAGGCGATAGGGGATGTCGTCGCCCATCAGCGAGCTGTCGTAGGCGAGGCCATGCTCGATGCACAGATCGAGCACCTCCTGGCTGGCGTTGTAGACGGGCGCGCGGTAGCCGCGCGGGGGCCGACCGCAAAGGCGCCGGTGGGCCTCCATGGCGCGCTCGAACCACATCGGCTGATCGGGCGCGTCGATGGGGTCTTCATGGAGATAGCCGTGGTGGCCGATCTCGTGGCCGCCTTCGAGGATCTGCTCGATGGTCTCGGGGTAGCGCTCCAGGCACCAGCCGGGCACGAAGAACGATTGCTTCAGCCCTAGGCGGCGGTACGTCTCCAGGATGCGCGGCATGGCGACCAGCGGGCCATAGCGCCCCATGCTGATCGGGTAGAGCCTTTTGTGGGCGTCCTCGGGCTTTGAGATGTGGATCAGGCTGTCGGCGTCCATGTCGAAGGTGAGCGCACAGGCACAGCGCGCGCCACCCGGCCAGGGGATTGGGTTGGCGATCATGCGGGGCCTCCGAGCAAATGGGCATCGGCTGCGTCCCAGCCGAGGGTGAGGGTGTCGCCGTGCTTGAGGGCGAGGCCTGCCAGCGCGCGTTCTTGGAGTTGGAGCTTGAACTCGGTGCCCGAGGCGCTCTCCAGATAGAGCGTGACCACGGCGCCGACAAACTCCTCGGAGATGAGGCGCGCCTCGACGGTGTTCTCGGCGTTGTCGCCATCGCGGACGATGCGCAGACGGTCGGCGGCCACGGCAAAGGCGATCTCGCCGCTGGGCGCGGGTCCGTCCAGAGTGAGGGCAAACCGACCGGCGGGGCCTGCGACGGTGAGGCGGTTTTCGGCCACGCTCTCGACGGTGCCTGTGAGGATCGTGTTGGCCCCGGTGAACTCGGCCACGAAGCGATCGGCGGGGGCGCGGTAGATATCGCGCGGGCGCCCGATCTGGGCGATGCGCCCGGCATTCATGATCACCACGCGGTCGGCCATGGCAAAGGCCTCGGACTGGGCGTGGGTGACATAGACGAAGGTGATGCCGAGATCGCGTTGCAGCCCGCTCAGAACACCCTGCATCCGCACCGTGAGGTGTTGATCGAGGGCCGAGAGCGGCTCGTCTAGGAGGAGCATCCTTGGCTCGGTGACGAGGCTGCGCGCCAAGGCCACGCGCTGGCGCTGTCCGCCCGAGAGGGTGGCGATGTTGCGCCGCTCGAACTCGGCGATGCCGAGGCGCTCCAGCCAGGCGCGGGCACGACTGCGGCGCTCACGCCGGGCGATGCCGCGCATCTTGAGGCCGAATTCGACGTTCTCGATCACGGTCAGGAACGGGAACAGCGCTAGCGATTGCCACACTAAAGGCGTGTCGCGCTGGTGGGGGGCGACGTCGTTCATCACGCGCCCTTCCATGCGGATCTCGCCAGCGCTCGGGGCCTCCAGGCCGGCGAGCATGCGCAGCGTCGTGGTCTTGCCGCAGCCGGACGGCCCCATGATGGCCAGAAACTCGCCCGAGGCGATGTCGAGGCTAAGGTCTTCGACCGCAGTGAAAGCGCCAAAGCGCTTGGCCACGCCCTCGATCTCGATCAGTGCGCTCATAGCCGCCCCCTCAGCATGGCAAATCCTTGTGCGGCGGCGACCAGCACCATGGAGGTGGCAAAGACCAGCGAGCCGATGGCGTTGACCTGGGGGTCGATGTTGCCCTGGACGATCTCCAGGATGTGGACGGGGATGGTCTTCTCCAGCCCCGAGACGAACCAGGCGATGGTGAACTCGTCAAAGGAGACCGCCGCTGTCAGGCAAAAGGCTGCGATCAGGGCGGGGCGGCAAAAGGGCAGCACCACGGCGCTCAGCGCCCGCCAGGGGCTGGCGCCCAGGTTCCAGGCAGCGGCCTCCAGGCTCTCGTCCATCTGCGCCAGGCGCAGGCGCACGATGGCCATGGCAAAGGGAGCTGTCAGCACCGAATGCGCAATGATCACGGCGGTGAGCGAGCCCGAGAGCCCCAGGCGCGAGAGCCAGGCCAGCATGGCCAGCGCCAGGATGATGAGCGGCACGGTGGGCGGCAGCAGCGCCAGCGCCAGATAGGCCGATTTCAGGCGAAAGCGGGAGCG
>JBCDHK010000511.1:0-2102 GCA_038750185.1 Pseudomonadota bacterium | reverse complement strand
GGCGTCGGCGTGAAGAGCCCCGCGCCAAGCCCCGCGACCAGGCCCAAAAACACCGCTAGGACAGGCCAGAGCCGACGCAGCGCCGCGCGGCGTTCGGGGGCGGGCAAGACATCGAGTGCCGGCGCAAGATCGGGGCGGCGGCGCACCAGCACGCCAACCACACCGACGAAGCCGGCGACGGCCAGCAACCCCGGCACGAGCGCAGCTTGGAACATCTCGATGACCGAGGCCTCGACGATCACCGCATAGACGATCAGCGCCACCGAGGGCGGGATCAGGATGCCGAGCGTCCCCCCCGCCGCCAGCACCCCCGTGGCCAGTCGCGGCGCATAGCGGGCGCGGGCGAGTTCGGGCAAGGCGACGCGCCCCATGGTCGAGGCCGTGGCCAGCGACGAGCCACAGACCGCGCCAAAGCCCGCACAGGCGGCAATGACGGCCATGGCCAAGCCGCCGCGCACTCGTCCGACCAGCGCGCGCATGCCCTGGAACAGATCGCGCGCCATGCCGGTCTCGGCGGCGAGCGCGCCCATCAGGATGAAGAGCGGCACGACGGAGAGGTCGTAGCTGGAGACGTTGCCAAAAAACAGCGTCTTGAATTGTTTGAGATAGGGCTCGAAGCGCAGATGCGGTGCGGCGAGCGAGAGCGCATAGTTGCCGCCGATGCCCACTCCCAGCATGGCCAGCCCGACCGGCAAGCGCGCCAGCACCAAGACGAGCAATAGGGCGAGACCGGCGAGGCCGATCAGTTCGCGCTCAGCCATCGGGGGCGGGCTCGGTGCAAAGCTGGGCCAGCGCCACCGCGCCCCAGAGGGCGAGCGAGACAGCCCCCGGCGCATAGAACGGCCACTCGGGCCAGCCGAGCACGCGTGAGAGCACGCCGTCGGCGCGGGTCTCGGCCATGCCGATCACCATCCAGTAGGCGAGAAACCACGCTGCGAGGGCGGTGAGGGCGAGGGAGGCGCGCTCGATCCAGCGGTTGAGGCGGGGGCCGAGGGCGCGGGCGCAAAAATCCACCGCAAGATGGGCGCGCCGCGCTTGCGTGTAGGGCAAAAACATCGGCAGCGCCGCACCGATGGCCAGGCGCACGAAATCCTCGTAGCCCGGCAGACCGGCGACGCTGAGGCCCGCGAGACGGGCCAGTTTGTCGAGCCCGAAGGCCGCCGCATTGGCAGCCGTGACGGCGACGATGGCGAGCAGCACCGCCCCCCCGGCCAAGGCCCAGAGGGCGGCCAAACGCTCCAGGCGGGCCAGCATGGACGGCGTTATTGCGTCGGCGTCGCCTCGGACACGGCGCGCCGCGCGGCGGCGACCAGGGCCGCACCGTCGAGGCCCTGCGCCTCGGCCTCAGCGATCCAGCGCGCGACCACGCCCTCGCCAAGCGCCTCAAAGCGCGCCATGGCTGCCGGATCGAGCCCGATCAGCGTCCCCCCCGACTGAGCCTGGAGCGCGCGCCCGGGCTCTTCGACTTGGTCCCAAGCATCGCCCAGCCACTCGGCAAGCGCGAGGCCCGAGTTGGCATCGATCACGGCCTTCAAATCGTCGGGCAGCGCGTCGTAGCGCTCCTCGTTCATGGCGAAGAGAAACACCGAGGTGCCAAAGCGCGCCCCGTCGGCGCCCTCGATGGAGACCTCGGTCAGATCCTGGAGCTTGAGCGGGGGCACGATCTCAAAGGGCACCAGCGCGCCATCGACCACGCCGCGCGCCAGGGCTTGGGGCAGCGCAGGCACGGGCATGCCGACGGGCTCGGCCCCATAAGCCTCGATCAGCCAGGCGCCGGTGCGCGAGGGGGTGCGCAGCTTGAGCCCGGCCAGATCCTCCGGGCGCTCGACGCGTTGCTCGATCATGTGCAGCGCATTGCCGGCGTGGACGTGCACCAGGATCGGGCGCAGCCCGTCGAAGTCCGCCTCAATCAGATCGAAGCGGCGCTGGATGGCCAGTGTCGTCGCCGCCGCCGAATTGCGATGCACGGTGGGCAGTTCGAACACCTCGGCACGCGGGAAGACGCCGGGGGTGTAGCCGATCAGGGTCCAGACCGCATCGGCCGCGCCGTCGCGCACTTGGCGGTAGAGCTCGGGCGGTTTGCCGCCCATGGCCATGGCGGG
>JBCDHK010000510.1:0-2105 GCA_038750185.1 Pseudomonadota bacterium | reverse complement strand
CGGCGCGGCGCTCATACTTCGGGCGGGTGATATCGGTCCAGGCCATGTGATCCTCCAGTTTCAGCAAAACCGGTGAACCACAGCCTGCTGGTATCACTCAACTCTCTATCGGACAGGCTCTAAGCGCTACGGACCCGATCAGGGCAGTGGTTTGCCAGCCCCACGTGCGTGGGCGAGGATGTGGATCTGCCACCAATAACGCTTGATCGCCGCTAGAGTGGCCTCAAGCTCATCGATGTCAGCCGACTTTCGGGTGTAGGAGTTGGCGTGGCCTTGCAGAGCGGCACGCACGTCTTCGGGTTCGATCGAGGTGCTGAGCACGACCACGGGCAAGGGCCGCAGTGTTTCACTGTCCTTGAGGCGGCGCAGTAGTGCCAGCCCGCCCATGCCCGGCATGTTGAGATCGAGCAGGATTAGGTTGGGCAGGGCGTCTGCAGCGGCCAGGGCGCCGAGGCGTTGCAGTGCAGCTTCGGCGCTGGCGACATGGCTGAGCGAGGTTGGCGGCGGCACTTCGGCGAGGGCATCGAGGATCAGTTCGGCGTGGTCGGGGTTGTCCTCGACCAGCAGAACGTCAAACCTGGGCGCGGCGTCGGCTTGGGGCATGGGGGGCTTCCTCGGCGGCGGGATGGCCGCGGCTTGCAGGGATGGCAGGGGGCTGGGCCAGCGCATCGGCGGCGAGCGAGAACCAGAAGGTTGCCCCCTGTCCCGGCACCGAGGCGACCCAGGCGCTGCCGCCATGGCGCGCGGCGATCTTGCGCACGGTGGCCAGCCCGATACCCGAGCCGCTGGAGGGCTCCTGGTTTTGTTGGCCGCCGGTCTGAAACAGCCCAAAGATTTTCTCCTGGAGTTCGGGCGCAAGGCCGGGGCCACGGTCGCGCACGCCGATGTGCAACTGTCCCTGGGCCTCTTCGACCAAGATGGTGATCTGGCGCTCCGCGACAGGGCCGCTACAGCCGTAGTGCACTGCATTTTCGACCAGGTTTTGTACTGCTTGATGGATCTGGATCGGATCACAGATTACATTTGGCGTTGCCTTTGGCAGGGTCAGCGTCGCCTGCGCCGCAGTGATCCGCCCCGACAGGCTGAGCGCGACATCCTCGAACACCTCGCCAAGCGCGACACGGCGCACGGGCGCGCTGCCGGTATTGACACGCGCCAAGCTCAGCACGGCCTCGATCAGGCGGGTCATGTGGCCGACGTTGCGCTCGACGCGCATCAAAGCGGCAGTGGCGTCCTCGGTATGGCCGGTGACCAGGGCTCGGCGCGCGCGCCGTGAAAAGCCCGAGAGCGAGACCAGCGGCGAATTGAGGTCGTGGGAGACGACGTAGAGCAGTTCCTCCATCTCGCGCGTGCGCCGGTCGAGGGTGGCGTTGCGCTCGGCGAGGTCGTTGGCCAGGGCTTGCTGTTCACGGCCAAAGGCGCGGCTTTGGACAATCAACTGGCTGCGGGCGCGCTCACGCGTCCAGAGGATGGCAGCGAGGCTGATGAGCAGCGTCAGTGCCATGACGATGGTAGCGAGGCGGAGGATTTCGTCGCGGCTGCGCGTGCTCTCGTCGGGGCCGAACCACTTGGTGCGGATCGCCGCGAAGGCCGGACTGGCGCGCAGGCTGCGCAGCGCGCGGTCGAGTTCGTCGCGCAGCGCCGGGCGGCGATTGCTGACGGCCAGGGCGAGCGGGATCTCGCGCACCGGCGCACCGATGGAGGTGTAGTGTCCCGCAGTGCCAAGCAGCCGGGACAGTTCGCGAAACGCCCGGCTCGGATAAAGGGCGGCATTGATGTCGCCGCGCGCTAGGGCAAAGAACAGCCGTTCACTATCGGCATAGGGCACGTGGACGGCCTCGGGAAAATCGCGGGCCACCTGGGCATTGATGCTGCCGGCGGTAAAGCCGAGGCGCATGCCCGAAAGATCGTCCAGCCTGGCCTGCCCGGGGCGCGCGGCGCGCGTGTAGAGTGCGATGCGGATGGTATCGATGGGATCGGTGAATTGCACCGTGGCGCGGCGCGCGGCGCTCGGCGAGAGGTGAGGGTGGACATCGCCCTCACCCGCTGCGATCGCCTGGAGCGCCTCACCCGGATTGGCAGCACGGTGAAAGCGCAGCGTCAGG
>JBCDHK010000509.1:0-2128 GCA_038750185.1 Pseudomonadota bacterium | reverse complement strand
CGCCTCCTCGATCTTGCCCGATTGCACTGCTGGGCCGTGGGAGAGGCCGCGGGTCGCCGTCCAGATCTCCGAGCCATCATCAAAATCCGCATCGCGCCCGGTGAGGCGGGCCAGCACGGTGCTAGCGGTGGCAAACCGGTAGAGGAAGAACGGGCGGCCAAGCGCGGTGCTGGCCTCGATGTCGGCAAAACTCATGCCGGCACCTCGACCACATTGGCTGCGGTGCGGGCGTAACCGGAGCCCAGCGCAATCTCGACGCTGTCGCTGTCGAGGCGCACGAGGCGCGCGGTCTCGCCGGCGGCGGGGCGAAGCAGGAAGGCGCGCTGGCGCCCGCGCAGGCTGTAGAACATCTGGCGCCGGCGCCAGCGGGCCGCGGGGGTGGCATCGAGGAAGGCGATTTCCTCGCGGCGTTCGCTGTACTCGGTCAGCGCGACGGTTGCGACCAGGCCGGTGGCGCCGTCGAGATAGGCGGTCTGGCGCTTGATCGCCCCTTGGCGCGCCTCGCTCAGCAGCACGGGCTCGGCGAGAAGCGGCACGCCGTCCTCCAGCGGCAGCACCTCGGCGGCGAGGTCACGCCCGCCTTCGAGGAGAAAGCGGGCGCTGGCCTGCCAGAAGCCGGGGCCGCGGGTGTCCTCGACTGGCTCGGTGAGACGGGCCTGCCGCAAGGGCGCCACGGCGGCAAAAGGGGGCGTCGAGCCCGGCGGGGGCAGCGAGGGTCAGCGTGCTTTCGTCGATCGCGGCAACGGTGCGGGTGACCAGGGTGCCCTTGGCCGGGCCACCGAGGGCGGCAAGGGCCACGTCTTCGCCGACGCGGAAGTCTGCCAGTGTCACCGGGATCGCCAGCGCAGTGTCGGTGGCGGTGAGCGGGCCGAGCGGCAGAGCCTGCCCCCAATGCGGCACCACCCAGGGGCCGGTGAAGTTGGCCCGCACCGCCGCGCGGATGGCATCAGCGGTGGCGTCGTCGTGGATGTGGTTGAGGCGCAGGTACTCGCGCGGCACCCGGCGCAGCGCCCGGCGCTGTTCACCGGCGCGACTGCCCTGAATGCCGGTCAGCCATTCGAGGGTCTCCTCGATGCCCTCGCGCGGCAGGTATGGCCAGAGCGTGGCCATGTCAGCGGTCACGCTTGTAGCCGAGCCGATCGAACTCGGCGATCCAGTCGCGGGAGTTGGGGCGGACCAAGTCTTGGGCGCGCTGTCGGGTGTCGACGATGATAATGCGCTGGTCGCGCGGGCCGGTGTCGCGTTGATCGGCCCCGGCGCCGCCGATGGTCTCGATACCAAGGCGTCCGTTGGGGGCTTTGGCGAGCGGCATGATCGACTCGCGGCCGTTCTCGCCCATCATGCCAAAGCGCCCCCGCGACATGGGGAACAGGGTCGGCACATTGACCACGCTGCCGTCTCTGAAGGCGGCGCCGTTGGCGTAGAGGCCGCCCGTTGCCAGAGCGCGCGCCGCTGACGAGCCAAACGCACCGGGGGCTGCGGCGGCTACAGGCACACCGCCGAACGCCCCGAGTACCGCACTACCGATCTGGCCGAAGATGGAGCCGAGGGAGCTGCCGCCACCGCCCGAGCCCGAACTGCCAAGCGCTTCGACCAAGCCATCCGAGATTTGCCTGAACACGCCGTCGAGCAAACGGTCGGCCAGGTTCTGGAAGATCCGTGCCACGGTCTCGGCGAAGCTGCGCAAGGAGATCTCGCCCTGACGCAGCATATCGCGCAGCGGTGAGGTGACATCGGAGATGGTGCCGCGTATCTGCTGCATGCGCTCGTCCGCCGCCTCTTGCGCCTTTTGGTAGGCGGTCTCGGCCCTGATCTCGCCCAGCACTGCACGGCGGCGAGCTTCGGCGGCGGCGTCGATGGCGGTGCTGAGTTCCTGCGTGACCTCGATCTGAGCGGACTGGGCGGTGCGCAGCAGATCCTCTTTGACTCGAGCCGCCTCGACGCTGGCGGCATAGGCGTCGCGCACCTTTTGCTCGGCGCCGATCACCCCGGTGCGCCGGCGGATGGCGACGGTCTCGCCTTCGATGCGCTTCAGGGCGTCGGCAAATCGGTCTGCATCCGGGTCTCGCGCTGCACGGCTTCGTCGACCGCCGCCGCCGCTGCCGGTGGTCGAGGGCAGATTGACTGG
>JBCDHK010000508.1:0-2134 GCA_038750185.1 Pseudomonadota bacterium | reverse complement strand
GTCTTGGACACTTCAGTGAGGCCCGCTTCGCTGGCAACTGAGGCGTGTGTCGACACTGGTGTGAGCGTCGATCCAGCCGAGGCGGTGGCAACGGCGGTGGCCGAGTGTCGCACCCCGGTCGATCTCCACGACCTGCCAGGCCTTGGGCGCTTGCCGTTGCGCGGGGACGGTGTGCCCGGCGCCGTGCCCTCCGGACGCCTCCCGGGCGTCTATCCCGAGTGGCTTGGCGGCCCGGGGATGGCGACGGCCTTCGGCTGCCGCTTTCCCTATGTGGTCGGCGAGATGGCGCGCGGCATCGCCACGGCGCGCATGGTTGTAGCGGCGGTGCGCCACGGCTTCATGGGGTTTTTCGGCAGCGCCGGGCTCGCTCCGGACGAAACCCAGGCGGCGCTCCAGGAAATCCGCGCCGCCGTCGGGGCGGAGGCGGCTTGGGGGGCCAACCTGATCCACAGCCCCGACCGGCCCGAGCGCGAGCGCGAGATCGCCGATCTGTTCATCGCCGAGGGGGTGCGCCATGTCTCGGCCTCGGCCTTCATGGCACTCTCGCCCGAAGTGGTGCGCTTGGCGGTCTCGGGGCTGGAGGAGGCGGGCGGGGAGATCCGCCGCCGTCGCCACGTGCTGGCCAAGCTGTCGCGCCCGGAGGTCGCCCGTGCCTTCCTCGCCCCGCCGCCCACCGACATGCTGCGCGAACTGGCCGCCGCCGGGCGGATCGAGGCGCGCCAGGCCGAGTGGGCCAGCCGGCTGCCGGTCGCCTCGGCGATTACGGTCGAGGCCGACTCGGGCGGGCACACCGACAATCGCCCGCTCTCGGCGCTGTTTCCCGCCCTCGCGGCGCTGCGCGATGAGATTGCGCCTGCCCCTGTGCTGCTCGGCGCCGCCGGTGGGCTCGGCACCCCCGAGGCGGTGGCGGCGGCCTTTGCGCTTGGGGCCGAGTATGTAGTGACGGGCTCGATCAATCAAAGCGCCGTCGAGTCGGGTCTTGCGCCCGAGGCCCGCGCACTGCTCGCCGAGGCTGGCCCCGCCGATGTCGCCATGGCGCCTGCCGCCGATATGTTCGAGCGCGGGGTGCAGGTGCAGGTCTTGGCGCGCGGCACCCTGTTCGCCCCGACGGCGCGCCGGCTCTACGAGCTTTGGCGCACGCGGACTAGCTTCGAGGCGCTGGAGCCGAGCGAGCGCGATTTCGTCGAGCGCCGGGTGCTGCGCCGCCCGTTTGCCGAGGCTTGGGCCGAGGCCCACGCGCGCCTCGCCGCCCGCGATCCAGCCCGCGCCGCCCGCGCCGAGGCCGATCCGCGCCAGCAACTCGCCATCGTGTTTCGCACCCACCTCTTCCACGGCGCCGAATGGGCTCGCCAAGGCGAGATCCAACGCCGCGGCGATTGGCAGATCTGGTGCGGCCCGGCCATGGGCGCCTTCAACGCTTGGGTCGCGGGCAGTTGGCTCGCCGATCCGGCGGCGCGCGAGGTGGGCCAGATCGGGCTCAACCTCCTCGAAGGCGCCGCCCGCATCACCCGCGCCCACCAACTGCGCGCACTCGGCGTGGCCGTAGCGCCCGAGCATTTCCGCATGCCCCCGCGCCGCCTCGCGGTGGCGCCATGAACGAGATGCGTGAGGCCGCCCCCATCGCTGTCGTCGGCCTCGGCGCGCTGTTTCCGGGCCGCGGCACCACCCAGGGCTTCTGGCGCGATCTGGTCGAGGCGGTCGACACCACAGGTCCCGTGCCTGAGACCCACTGGCTGGCGCGTGATTACTACGATCCAGACCCCTCCCGCCCCGATCACACCTATTCCCACCGCGGCGCCTTCATCCCGGCCTTCGCCTTCGACCCGGTGGAAAACGGCCTGCCGCCGCGGGTGATCGAGACCACCGACACGGTGCAACTGATGGCACTCCATGTCGCGCGCGCCGTGCTGGCCGAGGCCGAAGCCGGGCTTGCCGCCCCCATCGCGCGCGAGCGCATCGGGGTGGTGCTCGGTGTGGCCGCAGGCACCGAACTGATGCAGGACATGTCGTGCCGCCTGTCGCGCCCGATGCTGCTCAATGCGCTGCGTGCCGACGGCCTCGACGAGCCCCGCGCCTTGCGCATCGCCGACCGCTTCTCGGCGCATTTCAGCGAGTGGCGCGAGAGTACGTTTCC
>JBCDHK010000507.1:0-2138 GCA_038750185.1 Pseudomonadota bacterium | reverse complement strand
GTATCCACGGCCGCGATCTGGGGGGTGTGCACCTGGGTGGGCGCGACGCTCGGCGCGCAGTTGCCCGAGTGGCTCGATCTGACGTTCATCGTGCCGGTGGTGTTTCTGGCCATCCTGGCGCCCATGCTGCGCACGCGCCGCGATCTGGTCGTAGGCGGGGTGGCGGCGGGGGTGGCGCTGGCTTGCCACGCGCTGCCCTTCGGGCTTGGCCTGATGGTGGGCGCAAGTGTAGGGATCGCGCTTGGCCTCGTGCTGGAGAGGCGCGCGCCGTGATCGAGAGCACCAAGTTCTGGATCGTCGTGCTTGGCCTCGGCCTCGTCACCTTTGCCATCCGCTATTCGTTTTTGGGCCTGCTCGCCGGACGGCGCCTGCCCGACACCCTGATCAAGGGATTGGCGCTGGTGCCGGTGACGGTACTGCCGGCCCTAGTCGCGCCCATGGTGTTTCGCGCCCCCGAAGGCGGTCTCGGGCTCGACCCGGCGGTGCTGGCGGCGGCGGTGGCCACGGTGGTGGTGGGCGCCCTCACGCGCAACGTACTGGCCGGGGTCGCCGGGGGGACGGCGGGCTTTGCCTTGGTGCGGTTGATGAGCGGCTAACCTCTACCAGTCCTCATAAGGCTCGATCTCGGCCTCGGTGATCTCATAGCCCACATCGGCCAGCCCCATGGGCTTGGCCGTCGCCGCGATGGTGCCGGTGACGTAGATCGCCTGGAAATACCCCGTCGCCCCATAAGGCTTTGTCGCCCTGACCAGGACGATCTGATTGGGCGGCGGTGGCGGCACATGGATGCAAGCGCCGACATAGGGCACCAACAACAGCACCGTGACACCCTCGTTCTGAAAATCGAGCGGCACCATGAAGCCTGGCAGGCGCACGCGCTGGCCGTTGTACTCGGTGGTGACGGAGGCGTCGCGGTTTTGAAAAAAGCCGCTGGTCAGATCGCTGTGCTCGATGATGCCCATGATGGTGCGCATCTCGTCATAATGCGTGCCGTTCTCGCTCTCGGGGATCAGATCGCCCCAGTCGAGTTCCAAGGGCTTGGCAGAGGCGCGCGTGGCGTGGCCCGCAGCCAGAGCCGCGGCAGCACTCAAGGCGAAGCGGCGCCGGGTGATCCAAGTCATGCCGTCCTCCGTCGTCTGGGGTTATTGCGTCACGGTCATGCCGTCGGCCAGCGACAGCCGGTAGGCGCGGATCGCCGGGATCAGCCCGATGGCCGTGCCGACCGCCACGACAGTAGCCAAGATAGTAACCTCACGCGCCCCCGGTAGCGTGATCGAAACATACAGCCCATAAGCCGCATCGAGCCAGGGCTGGACGATCACAAGCCCGCCATAGAGCAGCGCCAAGCTCAGCACCGAAGCAGCCAGCGCCGTAAAGAACGCCTCCAACACGAGCAACCCCACCACCGTCCGCGGCCGCGCGCCGAGCGCGCGCAGGATCGCCATCTCGCGCCGCCGCTCACCGAGCCCGGCCAAGATCGTCGCCGCCATGCCGAGCAGGGCAGTGGCGATCACCAAGGCGCTGACCCCGGCCAGTGCAGTCTCGGCAACGCCGACCAGGCTCCACAGCTCCTGGAGCGCCACGCCGGGCAGAACGGCGAGCAGCGGCTCCTCGGGGTAGTCGTTGATGGCGCGCTGGAGGGTGAAGACGCCAAGGCGCGACGTGACCCCGATCATCGCCGCGGTGATCGCTTTGGGGGTGAGGTCCATGCTGCGCACTTCTTCGGCGCTCACACTCAGGCCGGGGATGCGCGCGCCCGATTGCCAGTCGACGTGGATCGCCTCGATCCCGGCAAGGCTGACATGCACGGTGCGATCGACCGGTGTGCCGGTCTTGGCCAGGATGCCGCTCACGCGAAACGGTTTGTCGTCGTGCAGGCTGAAGGAGGCCAGCCCGTGGGCGACGATAATCTCCTGGCCGAGCTCATAGCCCAGCGCCGCCGCCACATCCGCCCCGAGCACGGCATCGAAGACGTCCTCGAACACGCGCCCCTCGGCAAAACCGAGGCTGCGACCGCCGCGAAACTTGTAGCGCTCGAAGTAGGCCGCCTCGGTGCCGAGCACACGAAAGCCGCGGTGGCTGTCGCCAAGCGAGAGCGGCACGCTCCAGGCGACATTGGGCATGGTGGCCAGGTCTTG
>JBCDHK010000506.1:0-2139 GCA_038750185.1 Pseudomonadota bacterium | reverse complement strand
TTGGCCGAGGCCGCGCTTGCCTTTGGCCCGGTCGAGTATTTCTGGCTGGCCGTCTTCGGGCTGTCGCTGATCGCTGCCCTCTCGCAAGGCGACTTTCTCAAGGGGCTGATCGGGGCCTGCCTCGGGCTGCTCCTCTCCACCGTCGGCGTCTCCGAGACCAGCGCCGAGGTGCGCTTTACCCTTGGCTCGACCACATTGATCGGCGGCATCGAAGTGGTCTCGGCGCTGATCGGGCTCTATTGCGTGCCGGTGCTGATCGATCTCGTCGCCACGCCCGAACGTCACTTGAAGGCGCCCGAACGCCCTCGCGGCTTTCGCTTGCCTGAAGCGCTGGCCGCCCTCGGGCGCAACCGGTTTAACGTACTGCGCAGCTCCGTCATCGGCACGCTGGTCGGTGCGCTGCCGGGGGCGGGCGGCTCGGTGGCGGGGCTGGTGGCCTATTCGGAAGCGCGGCGCAGCGGACGCGGCGAGCCCGCCTACGGCGAAGGCAACCCGGGCGGCATCGTCGCCACCGAATCGGCCAACAACGCCACCGTGGGCGGCGGCTTCATCCCCACATTGGTGCTTGGCATCCCCGGCACACCGCCCGACGCAGTCATCCTCGGCGCACTGCTCGTGCAAGGGGTGCGCACGGGCCCCGCGCTCTTTGCCGAGGGCGGCGGCGTCGTCTACACCTTCATCTTCGGCCTGCTGCTCGCCACCGTGCTGATGCTGCCCATCGGGCTCCTGATCGGACGCTTTGCCTATGGCGCCATCGTCCAAGCGCCCAAAGCCGCGCTGGTGCCCATCGTCGCCTTCATGACCGTGATCGGCAGCTTCGCCATTCGCAACAACACCGCCGATGTGGCGATGATGGTGGCGCTTGGTGCGCTTGGCTGGGCCATGGCGCGGCGCGGGTTTTCGGTCTCGCCGGTGGTGCTGGGGCTGATCCTGGGCTCGATCGCCGAGCAGGGCTTTGTGCAGTCCTGGACCATTGGCGATGCCATCGGCGATCTCTGGGGACAGTTCTTCGGGCGCCCCCTATCGCTGGCGATCATCGCCATGATCGTGGTGACGTTTTGCTATCCGTTTGTGCCGCTCGTGCGCGCGCGTCTCGCCGGGCAACGCCCTGAGCGCGGGCAACGCGCGCCCCTGGCAGCACTCACGCCCGATCTCGTGGCCTATGCCGGGTTTGCCGGGGTGGCGGGCGTGGTGCTCTGGCAGACGCAATCGCTCAACCCGGAGGCGGCGGTGTTTCCGGCCACCGTGGCCCTCGCCATGCTGGGCGCGACACTCACGGCTGGCGGACGCGCCCTGGCGCTGCGCCCAACCCAGACGGCGCCCGCCCCTGGTTCCTGGTTGCGCCGCGCCAGCGTGCCCGCTGCCATGCTTGCCGCCGCCTTGGCGCTGCCCTGGCTCGGCTTTGCCCTCACCGGGCTTGCCTTGGCGCTCGTCTTGATCATGCCGGCATTGCACGCCAGGCCCAGCACCCGCGCACTGGCCGCCCTCATCATCGGCGTCGCGCTGACGGTGCTGGCCTTTGTCTACGGCTTTCGCGAGGTGCTGGCCGTGCCGCTGCCCATGGGACGGCTCTGGTAGGCGGGCGGGCCCCCAAGCGAGGCGCGCATCACGATGTGCGTCTCCAGCGGGCGGGCCTCCACCGCCTGCCCCGCGCGCAACGCCAACAGCGCCCCCGCCGCAAACCGGCCCATGCGGCGGTGGGGGACGTGCACCGTGGTCAAGCCCGGCGCAATCGCCTCGGCCAGATCGATGTCGTCAAAGCCGGTGATCGAGACCGCCCCCGGCACCGCAAGCCCCAGCGCCCGCGCCGCGCGTAACGCCCCGGCAGCCAGGACGTCATTGCCACAAAGCACCGCCGTCGGGCGTGGATCTTGGGCCATCAAGGTGGCAAACGCCGCCTCCCCCGCCACCAGCGTGTAGGGCGCTTCGATCAGGCGCTCGGGCGCCAGTGCCAGCCCGCGGTAGCCAAGGGCTGCCCGCACCCCCGCAACCCGCGCCGTGGCACGGTCATTGCCGGTGGTGAGACCGGCGATCATGGCGAGATGGCGGTGACCCAGAGCAAGCACGCGCTCGGCCATCGCCTTAGCCGCGCGGGCGTTGTCAAAGCCGACCGGAACCCCGCCCTGCCCCGCACGATCG
>JBCDHK010000505.1:0-2166 GCA_038750185.1 Pseudomonadota bacterium | reverse complement strand
CGATGCGGGGGGGAGCATTGCGGCGGGCGACGCCGTCTACAGCGGCATCGATCTGCGCCAAGCCTCTGAGCGCGACATGGCCGATCTGCGCGGGCGCGAGATCTCGATGATCTTCCAAAACCCGCGGGCCGCGCTCAACCCGATCCGCAAAGTCGGCCGCCAGATCGAAGACGTGCTCCGCCGCCACGCCCGCGCCACCGTCTGGGACGCCCGCGCCAAAGCCATCGCCGCCCTGGAGGCCGTGCGCATTCGCGACGCTAAAGCGCGCTATCACGCCTATCCCTTCGAGCTATCGGGGGGTATGTGCCAACGCATCGGCATTGCCCTCGCACTCGCCTGCGATCCGCGCCTGCTGATTGCCGACGAGCCGACCACAGGCCTCGACATCACCACCCAAAAAGCCGCGATGGATTTGATCGCCACGCTGGTGCGCGAGCGCGCCATGTCGGCGATCCTGATCACCCACGATCTGGGCTTGGCCGCGCAGTACTGCGACCGTATCGCGGTGATGAAGGACGGCCAGATCGTCGAGACCGGTGCGTCCTCGGCGCTCTTTGCTGCGCCCCAACACGCCTACACCCGCCGCCTGGTCGATGCGACGCCGCGCGAGGGCGCCACGGTGCGCGCGCTGTTGCCAGCTGAAGCCCGCACGCCCCTAGCCGCGCATCACCCCGGCCAGACGCCGCTCCTGGAGGTGCGCGATCTGGTCAAGACCTATGCCGGTAAATCCGGTCCCGTCCATGCTGTGCGCGGGGTCTCGTTTACGGTGGGCGAGGGTGAGACGGTGGGTCTGGTCGGTGAGTCGGGCTGTGGTAAATCCACCACCTCCGCTGCCATCGTGCGCTTGATCGACCCGACCTCGGGCGCCATCACCTTAGCGGGCGAGGATCTCACCGCCGTGCCCGCACGCCGCTTTGCCCGCGATCCTCGCCGCGCCTCAGTGCAGATGGTATTCCAAGATGCCACCGACAGCCTCAACCCGCGCCACAACGCCGAGCGCACCATCGAGGAGCCACTGCGCCGCCTCTCACGCCTCAAGGCCCGGGCCCGGCGCGCGCGCGTCCGAGAGGCCGCCGATCTCGTCGGCCTGCCGCTGCATCTGCTCGATCGGCTGCCGCACCAGCTCTCGGGCGGACAGAAGGCCCGCGTCGGCATCGCCCGCGCCATCGCCGTCGAGCCACGCTTTCTCGTCCTCGACGAGCCGACGGCAGCCCTCGATGTCTCGATCCAGGCGGTGGTGCTCAATCTGCTGGCCGATCTGAGGGCGCGCCTTGGCCTCGCGTATCTGTTCGTGAGCCACGATCTGCAAGTGGTGCGGCTGTTGTGTGACCGGGTCGTGGTCATGCGCGAGGGTGAGATTGTCGAGCATGGGCCAACAGCACAGGTGATGGTCTCGCCCGCCCATGACTATACCGCCGCCTTGCTGGCAGCGGCGCCGCGTCCGCCCAAACGCGATGCAGCGGCCTGAGGGGGATAGATGCAACAGCAAGTTTTTACCATTACCGCCCTGCACGCGGCCTATGCCGAGGGCGTTCGTGCCGAAGCCGTGATCGAAGAGGTATTCCTCCGCCTCGACGCGGTCGCTGACCCGGGGATTTTCCTGCATCTGGCCGAACGCGACGCGCTGATGCGCCAAGCCGCGGCGCTAGGGCCCTTCGATCCGGCGCGCCCGCTCTGGGGTATCCCCATGGCGATCAAGGACAATATCGACGTCGAGGGCATGCCGACCACCGCCGCCTGTCCCGCGTTTGCCTACACGCCCACCAAAGACGCCTTCGTGGTCGCACAGCTGCGCGCGGCGGGGGCCTTGATCGTCGGCAAGACCAACCTCGATCAATTCGCCACCGGCCTCAATGGCACGCGCACGCCCTTTGTCGCGCCCAAGAATGCCCTCGATCCCGAGATCGTGCCCGGGGGCTCGTCCTCGGGCTCGGCAGTGGCGGTGGCGCATGGCATCGTCGCCGCCGCACTTGGCACCGACACCGCGGGCTCGGGGCGCGTGCCCGCAGCACTCAATAACATCGTCGGGCTCAAGCCGAGCCTTGGTGCGCTCTCGGCGCGCGGCGTAGTGCCGGCCTGCCGCACACTCGATGCGGTCTCGGTGTTTGCCCTGACGGTGGCCGATGCCTATGCCGTGTTTCGTGCGGCCTCGGCCTATGACGCTGG
>JBCDHK010000504.1:0-2173 GCA_038750185.1 Pseudomonadota bacterium | reverse complement strand
GCCGGTGCCTCGCATGAGGTGGCGCGGCTCTGGGCACGCTGGCGCCCCGATCTCGGCACTGAGGCCATCGAAGCCTACCTCAACACGCTCTCGATCGAGACCAGCGGCCCGGCGACGCTGGTGCCTGCCGTGCCCGAGATGGCTGGCTTGCTGGGCCGTCTCAAGGCGTCCGGGCTGGCGCTCGGCGTCGCCACCCACGATTCGGAACAGGCGGCGCGCGCCCAACTGCGCGAGTTGGGCGTGCTCTCGATGTTTGCCTTCATCGCGGGCTACGATTCGGGGCACGGCCTCAAACCCGGCCCCGGCATGCTACAAGCCTTTGCTACGGCAACAGGTGTGCCCGCGGCCCAGATCGCCATGGTCGGCGACAGCATCCACGATCTCGCCATGGTCGCCAATGCCGGGGGCGGACTGGCGGTGGGCGTGCTCTCCGGGCCAGCCGGGGCGGACGATCTCTCCGAGCACGCCGATCACATCCTGCCCTCCATCGCCGGGCTGCCCGCCCTGCTCGGCCTAGACTGAGCTTGGCAAGGCCCCTGGGCCTCGCCTAGGCTGACCGCGAACCAGGGAGTTGCCCATGACCTCACCCCACGGCCCGTTGCGCGTTGGCATCGGCGGCCCCGTCGGCTCCGGCAAGACCGCGCTGATGGACGCGCTTTGCAAACACTTTCGCGAGCGCTACTCCGTCGCCGCCATCACCAACGACATCTACACCCGCGAGGACGCTGAGTTTCTCACCCGCTCGGGCGCCTTGCCGCCGGAGCGCATCGCCGGTGTCGAGACCGGCGGTTGCCCCCACACCGCAATCCGCGAGGACGCCTCGATCAACCTCGCGGCGGTCCAGGAGATGAACGCGCGCCATCCGGGCCTCGATCTGATCCTAATCGAATCGGGGGGCGACAATCTCTCAGCCACCTTCTCGCCCGAACTGGCCGATCTCACCCTCTACGTCATCGACGTCTCGGCGGGCGACAAGATCCCGAGGAAGGGCGGCCCCGGCATCACGCGCTCGGATCTGCTGGTCATCAACAAGATCGACATCGCCGAATACGTCGGCGCCTCGCTGGAGGTGATGGACCGCGACGCAAAAAAGATGCGCACCACGCGCCCCTTCGTCTTTGCCAATGTGCGCGCGGGCCAGGGCGTGGCCGAGATCGCCGCTTTCATCGAACGCCAGGGCGGGCTGGGGCTGCAAGCCACTGGCTAGAGCGATGCCCGAACAGACTGAGCCAGTCTGTGGGTTAAGGCATCGCGGCCAAACAACATCCTAGAGCGCGTGACCTGATGCAATCAGGTCGGCAAGCGCTCTAGGGCCGCATTAACTGTTGCACTGCAACGGTGGCAGCCTGTTAAGCTCGCCCCATGAGCCAGGACACCGCCACCGTCGCCGGACAGGCCGCCGCGAGCATCGAGATCGAGGGCTTGAGCCGCGTCTTTGGCACCGGCGCACAGGCGGTGCGAGCCTTGGACGCCGTCTCGCTCACCATCCGCGCCAACGAGTTCTTTACGCTGCTCGGGCCGTCGGGCTGCGGCAAGACCACCCTCTTGCGCCTGATCGCGGGCTTTGAGGCGCCAAGCCGCGGTACCATCCGCCTCGACGGCGAGGACATCACGGCGCTGGCGCCCTATCGCCGCCCCGTCAACACCGTCTTCCAGTCCTACGCGCTGTTTCCGCACATGAGCGTGGCCGAGAACCTCGGCTTTGGCCTGGAGATGCTGGGCCGCCCGCGCGCCGAAGTCCGCACCACGGTCGAAGAGATGCTGGCGCTGGTGCGCATGGAGGCGCTGGCCGCGCGCCAGACCGCCCAACTCTCAGGCGGACAGCAACAGCGCGTGGCGCTGGCACGCGCTTTGGCGCCGCGGCCCAAGGTGCTCTTGCTCGATGAACCGCTCTCGGCGCTCGATTACAAACTGCGCAAGGAGATGCAGTCCGCGCTGAAGCGCCTCCAAGCCGAGACCGGCATCACCTTCGTCTTCGTCACCCACGATCAGGAGGAGGCGCTTACCCTCTCCGATCGCCTGGCGGTGATGAATGCCGGGCGGGTGCTCCAATCCGGGGGCCCGCGCGAGATCTACGACCACCCGGCGACGCGCTTTGTCGCCGATTTCATCGGGGACACCAATGTTCTCGACGCGGAGGTGCTGGGCGTATCTGGCACCAAGGCTCGGCTGC
>JBCDHK010000503.1:0-2176 GCA_038750185.1 Pseudomonadota bacterium | reverse complement strand
GAACTCCCCGAGATGGCGCGCGGCAAGGGCGTGCGCCTGATCCGCGATTTGCGCGGGCTCTCGGACGCGCGCACTCTCGATCCGAGCGCAGGCCTTTCGTGGCAAGAAAGTGGCGGACGCACCCGTTCTGAGCGCGATCTCAGCGGCTGGATCGCCAAGCGCGGCAGTGCCGGGCGCATCGTCCCGCGCGGCTTTCCACGCGACAATCGCTTTCCGGACTGAGCACCAGCGGACATCTTGGTGCGCCTTGGCCGCCGTTTTGCGCGGCGGCAATTGGGCTGGTGCAGAGGCTGTCGGCCCTTGCACTGTGTCTCAAGCCTGCCACGGCAATATCGCAATATTCCTCATTGACGCCCAAATTTCGTCGCCATCGCAAGCCATAACAATCAGGCGTAGCATAAAGCTCTCATGGCGAGTTGAGTGAATGTCGTTACTGGGTAAACGGTCAAAAGATCGCTGGTCTTTACTGATCGGATCGCCTGCCACTGGGCCGGATGTGCGTTGTACGTATTAGAGTAATGTGTGGCTGTTGTTTTTGCGCGTTCACGTCCCTGTGTGTTACTTATTGAGTATGCGTTGTTGGATCGCTTAGCGTGTTTTCCCCCCTCGGGAAAAGACAACGTCGATCACGCGGCCCGCAGTCATACTGCGGGCCGTTCGTGTTTCCTGGTAGACCGCGCAGACCCGGTACCCGCATGGTGCTGAAAGCACCCGCTCACCCCCCGTTCCAGGGGCCGTCCACCGGAACGGGTAGAGACCCTGGGTGGGTTGCGCTCAGCACGACTTGGTGTAAGCCGACTACATGGCTCAGGATAAGACGCTCTACTTACACCTCGGTCACGGCAAGACCGGATCGAGTTTTCTACAAGCGGTTTTCGCCACCAATCGGGCGGGTCTGGCAGAGGCCGGTATCGCCTATCCCAAAGCGCCCGACGAGCCGCCCGTCCTCCCGGAAGAGGGGTGGATTTCTTCGGGCAATGGATTGCTGCTCTGGGAGGAACACCCCGAGAAACTGGGCCTGCATGAGACCCGCGCGGCGCTCTTCAGCCGCGAACACCTGATGAACGAGGTCTGCGGCGACCGCCACGATACGCTGAGACAACGCGTGCGCCAGTTGTGCAAGACCTATGGCTTCGAGCGCATCTCGATGCTGTTGCTGATCCGCGACCCGGTCGATCATGCTATCTCACTTTATCATCAAGCGGTAAAGCGGGGCGGTTTCACCGGCACACTCGATGAGTACACAGCCGGGTACAGCGAGCCCCGTTTCGTCAGAAAATTTCTCGAAAGACGGCCCTTCTTCGGCAGCGATTTCAAATACGATTACGTCATAAGAAATTACAGCCGCCATCGTACGCGCTTGATCATGCTGGCAGAAGCTTGGCTCGGGCTTGGCGAGGACACACTAGAGCCCCGCGCCCTGGACACCGTCAATCGCTCGCTGACCGAGACCGAACTGGAGATCCAGCGCCGCCTCAATCGCACCCTCGGCAAATCCAACGAAATGTTCGCCGATCTGGTCTGCACCAAAATGCCCCACCTCAAAAGCGCCGATCTGGTGCCAAGCCCAGAGGCGCAGCAGCAGATGCTCGGCCGTCTCAAGCCCGAGATCGATCTGGTCAATGCCAGCATCGTGCCCGGTGAGCGCTATGCCGGAGACATCGTCGAGGGGCCGATGCAGGACACGCAGGCGCGCCTCGGCTTGGACGGCGATCAGGTCGATCTCCTCGCACGGGTACTCGGCACCGAGGTCGATCACCTGCGCGCTGGCCTGTTGCTCCAGCGCTGTGAGGCGCGGGTGCTGGCGGCGGAGTTGCTGCACACCAGAGGACAGCCCATCCAGCAACAACTCGACGACGCCAAAGAGGCCGCACGCATCGCCGCCAATTGCGCCGCTCTCAAGGATCAGCCCCACCTCAGCACCTGGCGCGAGAGCCTCTTGGAGCGCGTCGAACGGCTCGGCGCCCAGGGAGCGCCCCCGCACCAAAGCGCCGCATCCGCTTGACGATGCCAAGGGGGCGACCCATAAGCAAAGCATGGCCAAGCTGTATCACATCCGCAACTTTTCCATCGTCGCGCACATCGACCACGGCAAGTCGACCCTGGCGGATCGTCTGATCCAGTCCACCGGCACCGTGACCGAGCGCGAGATGAAGGCGCAACTGCTCGATTCCAT
>JBCDHK010000502.1:0-2205 GCA_038750185.1 Pseudomonadota bacterium | reverse complement strand
GACTGAGCGAACGCGCCCCCGCCGCCGCCGCCGAGCCGGCCAAGAGCGCGATCTCGTCGTCGTTGATGGTGGGCAACAGCGGCGCCAGGCGCACCTCGACAGCCACCCCCAGCGCCGCCAGCGCACGCACCAACGCGACCCGGCGGGCAGGGGGCGCGCCACCGGGCTCCAGCGTCTCGGCCAGACGCGGATCGAGGCTTGGCAGGATCACCACCACCTGCGCGATACCACTCCGGCCCAAGCGCCCCAGCATCTCGATCAGGCGTGGGGGCAGCGTGATCGAGGTGGCCAGGGTCAGAGGATGCTGGGTTGTGTGTGCCAACTCCAGGAGGCGGCGCGTCGCGCGGCGCGGGCGCGGGGCTTCGTCGCCAGGGGCCAGATCGAGCAACAGCGGATGGGGCAGGTGTTCGGGATCACCAAGCCAGGCGCCAAGGCGCTCGGGCACGCCGGGCAGCGGGCGCAACACCCGCCCCCGGGCCTCGGCACTGGCGCGCTCAGCCCAGCCTTTGGCGTTTTGCCAGAGCGGCCCCGGCGCTTCGACCGCAGAGGGCGCGGCGTGCAGATCAATGGGCAGCAGGGGGGCTGCTGGCTGCTGGGCGTCCATGGTCGGTCTCCCGCGCGGTGTTCGCAGAGAATAGCACGCCTTGGCGCCAATGGGGCGGCTGGATCGTCCCTCGACGTCTACCCAACCACGCCCTGCACCGCCTCCGCTTGGAGACTGGCTGCGATCTCTGCGGCCGCCGCCGCCACGCCCGAGCCCGAGACCGGGGCGTCCATGGCCTGGAGCACCGCCTCAATCGTGGCTAGCGTGCCAAGGACGTGGGGTGGATTGAGATGGCCCATGTGCCCGATGCGAAACGCCCGCCCCTCGAAGGTGCCAAGCCCGATGCCGAGTGTGAGCCCCGCCCCGCTCTCGGCCAGAGCGCGCAGCCGCACGGCGTCGATACTGCCGCTTAGGACGGTGGTGACCACGTCCGAGCGCGCCGCCTCATCGAGCACGTTAAAGCCAAGCCCGCCAGGGGCCGCCCAAGCATCGACTGCTGCGCGCACCGCGCGGGCAAACACGCCATGGCGCGCCCAGACGTTCTCCAGGCCCTCCTCGGCCAGCATGTCGAGTGCCACGCGCAGGCCGTAGAGATGGCTGACCGGGGGAGTGCCGCAGTAACGTTTGTAGTGCTGGCCGGGGTCGAGCCGCGCCGTCCAGTCCCAATACGCGGTGCGCAGATCGGCCTTGGCATGGGCCTCCATCGCCTTCTCGGAGGCCCAGGTGAAGGCGATCCCCGGCGGCACCATCAGCCCCTTTTGCGAGCCCGCGACGGTGACGTCGATCCCCCAGTCGTCCATGCGGTATTCGACGCAGCCGAGCGAGGCGATGCAATCGACCATGAAGAGGGCCGGGTGTAAGGCCGCATCAATGGCGCGGCGAATGGCGGCGATGTCGTTGTGGACCGAGGAGGCGGTATCGACCTGGACCACGAGCACTGCCTTGATCTCATGGCCCGTGTCGGCACGCAGCCGCGCCTCGACCGCGTCAGGGTCGACCCCGCGGCGCTCGGGCGCCTCCAGCACTTCGATCTCGACCCCCATGGCCTGTGCCATCTCACCCCAGCCGACGGCAAAACGCCCCGACTCCAGCACCAGCGCCTTATCGCCGCGCGAGAGCGTGTTGGAGATCGCCATGTCCCAAGCGCCGTGGCCGTTGGAGATGGCGATGAAGGCATGGCCCTGGGTCAGCGCAATACCGGGCAGATCGGCAAAACAGCTCTGCGAGAGCGCCACCAGATCGCCCTCATAGATATTGGGCATGGGCGCGTGCATGGCGGCGAGCACGCGGTCGGGGATCACACTCGGGCCTGGAATCGAGATCAGCGGGCGCCCGCCTGCCAGATTGGTCGCACGCGTAGCCGCGCGGGAGGGGACGCTCGGGGCAGGGCGGTCGTCGGGCGGGGTCATGGCGTGTCCTTTCTTACCGGTGGCGTCCGATGGTCATGGTCTCGCTGCGCTGCATCAGGGTAGGCGCAGCCACGTGGGCGGGACAATCCAAAACCGGTGATGGCTGCCATCGCCAATATTGCTGGGCCAGTACCGCGGGGGCGATGCTGCTGGCGCAGCCGCGCCCTTACCGGCAGCGCGCGGTGGCGCTATCGAGGGCCGCGGTAAAGCCCAGCAGCGAAAACGTGTCGATGGTGGTGGTGCCGCGCGAGG
>JBCDHK010000501.1:0-2237 GCA_038750185.1 Pseudomonadota bacterium | reverse complement strand
GTCGGGAGCGAAGTAGGTCCAGCTGCCGTCGGATTTTTTTAGCGGGCGGTCGACATCGTCGCCGAACTCGGTCGCTTTGAAGAGGGTCTGCGGGCGTGCCTCCCAGTCCTCGGGCAGTTTGCCTTTGGGCGGCTCCAGCGTGCCGACATAGACCAGGTCGCGCGCCTCCAGCGCATGCAGGGTGTCCTCGATGCGCCCGGTGCCGTAGAGCGATTTCTCCGAGAAGAACACGTCCATCTCGACACCGAGGGCGGCCAGATCGGCGCGGATCAGGTCCATCATCAGATCGGTGGCGAGCGGGCGGATGGCGGGCAGCCATTCGTCCTCGGGACGCTCTTCCAGGGTATCGCCGAAGCGCTCGCGCAGCGCCTGACCGACGGGGACGAGATAATCGCCCGGATAGAGACCCTCGGGGATGGCGATCTCGGCCCCGCCCGCCTCCAGGTAGCGAAAATAGGCCGAGCGGGCGAGGGTGTCGATCTGGCCGCCGCCGTCGTTGATGTAGTACTCGCGCGTCACCTCATGGCCGGTGTAGGCCAGCAGACGCGCCAAAGCATCGCCAAACACCGCCCCGCGGGTATGGCCGACATGGAGCGGCCCCGTCGGATTGGCCGAGACGTACTCCACATTGACGCGCCGGCCCTGGCCCATCTCTGAGCGGGCAAAGCCAGTGCCCCCCGCCAGCACGGCACCGACCACGCCCTGCCAGAGCGTGGGCGCCAGCCACAAGTTGATAAAGCCCGGCCCCGCCACCTCCACCGAGGCAATGCGCGGATCGGTGGCCAGTCGCGCAGCCAGCGGCTCGGCGATGGCGCGCGGCTTGAGACGGCAAGGGCGCGCCAGCACCATGGCGGCGTTGGTGGCCATATCGCCGTGGCTTGGATCGCGCGGCGGCTCGACGGCCAGCGCACCGGCGTGGGCGCGCATGTCGAAGCCCTCGCCCAGCGTGCCGTCTTGCGCCATGGCGCTCAGGCAATCGAGGAGCAGGGACTTGATCTCGGTAAACAGGTTCATTGTGTCGGTCTGGGGCTCGGGCTACGTGACATGGCCCCCTAGCATAGCCCCGGCTGGGGCGGAAGATCGCACGGGGCGTAAAGCGGCCTCAGTTCTTCAGCCGGTAGCCGCGTGCGAGCCAGACCCATGCCAGCCCCCAAAGCGCGGCGGTCAGGCCCAGCGTGAGCGCAAAGCCCACCCACGGGCTGGCATCGCTTTGGCCGAGCACGCCATAGCGAAAGCCGTCGATCAGATAGAAGAACGGATTGGCCTGGGATAGCGCCTGAAACGCCGGTGGCAGCACCTCGACCGAGTAGAACGTGCCCGAGAGAAACGCCAAGGGCGTGATGACGAAATTGGTCACGGTGGCAAGTTGGTCGAACTTATCGGCGAAAATGCCCACAATCAGCCCGATCAGCGCCATCAGCGTGCACCCGATCAGCAAAAACCACAGCGCCCAGAGCGGAAGCGCCACGCCTATCCCGACTACCGGAAAGATCAGCACCGCAATCGCCACAGCACAGACCAGCCCTCGGATCACGCCGCCCACGACATAACCCACCAGGATCTCCCCCGCCGAGAGCGGCGGCATCAGCGTGTCGACGATATTGCCCTGGATCTTGGCGATGAGCAGCGAGGAGGAGGTGTTGGAGAAGGCGTTTTGGATCACGCTCATCATCAGGATGCCGGGGGCGAGGAACACTTCGAACGGCAGGCCGCCAGCCGCACCGCGGCGCTCGCCAAAGGCCAGCGAGAACACCAGCATGAACAGCGCCGAGGTGGCGACGGGGGCGCCGATGGTCTGGGCGTAGACCGCCATGAAGCGTTGCACCTCGCGCCGGATCAGCGTCTCCAAGCCGAGCCAGTTGACCCGCCCAAAGCGGCGCTCGCCCATGGCCACGGCCCCGGTGCGGCGCTCGTGGGGGGCGGCGGTTGGCAGGGCCGGAGGCGCAGCGCGGTCGGTCATGGTGTGGCTCTCGTGGCTTGGCTGTTGGCGCGACGGGGGCGGGTGCCGCGTTGGACGGCGTTTTCCATTGGCAACAGGGCCTGGAATCATTTCGGTCTGCGACGCTTCAAGCGCCGCCCCCGTCTTGCAACGCCGGGTCTCGATCATACAATATAGAGCGCTGCGTTGGAGAACGAGCGTCCACCCCGGGCGCGGGTCTTTAGGGGGTTGCATGTCCTGGACTGAGGAACGTGTCGAGAAACTCAAAGAGTTCTGGGCAGAAGGTATGAGTGCGAGC
>JBCDHK010000500.1:0-2250 GCA_038750185.1 Pseudomonadota bacterium | reverse complement strand
AGGCTGTAGAGGTTGCCGTTGACCGATTGGCTGAGCAGCCCGTCGGCCTCGTCGCCGCCGATACGGGCGGTCAGGAGTGAGAGGTAGGTGAGATCGAGGCCATCGGCCTGGAGGGCGGCCTCGGCAGCGGCGCGGTAGCTGGCCTTGTCGAGATCGGCAAAGCCCGAGGAGATGCCGTCGAGGATGCGCAGCCCCGCGTGCCAGTGGGCGATCTTGTCGAGGGGATCGGCGGGGGAGGCGGCGGTAAGGCGTGCAATCATTGCACTGGCCTCGGCCCCTGGGGCCAGGGTGAGCAGCGGGCCGCCTTCAAAGCCGATCTCGGGAAACAGCGCTTGGCCGGCCTCGGTCTGAGCCATCAGTTCGGCGGTGAGGTTGCGGTGGAGCACGTCCCACTCGTCCTCGATCGTTGCCCCTGCATTGGGGCGCGGGTTGGGCTGGCCAACCTGAGAGAAGGGCGTGTCGGTGGTCGCCTCAGTCACAGCGACATGGCGCGCGCTGGCAAACTCGCCGCGGGAGAGATCGGTGGCCACGTCCTGATCGACCCCGGCCCAGCGGCTCAGGATCGCCTCGATCCGGGGGCTGACCTCGGTGAGCGCTCCCACCGGCAGCGCAGCCAGATCGGCAACGAGGGCCGCGAGCACGCCGTCCTCGGCCATGGCGCGGTGTAGATCGGCCAGCGTGCCGCCGCCTTGAGTGTTGGGCAGCCCGGCGATGGCCTCGGGCACTGCGGCCTCGACCGCGCGGGTGGTCAGCTGATCGAAGCCGAACCAGATGTCGGAGGCCTCGCGCACATCGCACTCAGTAGTGGTGAAGGTGCTGCGGTCGGTCAGCAGGTTGTCGCCGAGCACGACCATCTCGCGCACTGCCGCCAGTGAGATCGAGGCGACGCCCGCGTCGGTGAGCGTCAGCAATTCCTCGGGCGCGCTCTCGCCGTTGCCGTTGTCGACCCAGACGCGCAGGGCGTCGAAGCGGGCGTCGCGGGCATCGATTGCGCCGTCGCCGTTGCTGTCGAACGCGGCCAGCTTGTCGAAGGCGCTCTCGAAACAGATGTCGTAGCCTGCGAAATCGAAGTCGGGGGCCAGTTCGGTGCGGATGCCGTCGTAGGTCTCGCCCACGCCAAAGAGCTCAGTAGCGCTGGTGATGGCGCCGTCGCCATCGGCATCGAAGGCCAGCAGACCGTCGCCGCCAGTGACCCAACCGGTGCGCTCGGCCACGCCGTCGGCGTCGATGTCGAAGTAGAGGCTGGTGTCGCTGACCTCGGTCAATTCCAGCCCGTCGCCATCGAGATCGAGCACGATGGGCGAGGCCTGGTCGTCGTTGTCGCCGAGCGCGCCGGGCCGTCCGCCGCCGCCATTGCCGCCGTTGCCATCGGGGTTGCCGCAACCGTTACCGCCGTTGCGCGCATCGTCGATGCGCAGCGTGATGCCGTTGTCGTACTGGCTCCAGCCGTTCAGCGTCACGGTGACGCCGCGGCTCTGGATGGTCAGCCCGTCCTCGGAGGTGGTGTAGATTGTGCCACTGTCGAAGCCGCGGCCGTGGAAGGTGGCGTTCTCGGCCAGGCGGTCGTCTCGCCCGCCGTCGTCTTCGCTGCAAGGCCGCTCGCGCTCGCCGTTGGAGAGGGCAAAGCGCGTGGTGCCGACCAGGAGCTTCTTGCCGGCGAACTCGGCGGGGCTCAGGCTGACATCGCCGTTGATCACCAGGCTGTCGCCGCGCTGGAGATAGACGGCGAGCAGATTGTCCTTCATCTGATCGATCTGCGCATCGGCCACTTTGGCGATGAGATCGAGCACTTCCTGGAGTTTCTCCAAGGGTGCGGCGAGGAAGCTGCCCGCCCCTGGCACGGCTTTGACGATGTCGATGCCGGCTTTGAGCGTGTCGGCGGCATCGCGCGGCAGGCGGGCGACGGCGACGACGCCGTTGATCATCTCGTTGCCGAAGTCGTCGTTGGCGGGGTCTTGGATGCCGACGTTGTAGATGGTCTTGGCGCCGTCGATGGCGCTGTTGGCTGCGGTCAGCTTGCCGCTGATCTCGTTGAGCAGGGTGCGGTACTCGCGCAGCTCGTCGTTGAAGTCGCGGAGCTGGCGCGAGCTGAGCTGGCCGGTGCCCGAGGCGGTATTGACCAGCGCCCGGTCGAAATCGCGAAAATACAGCTCGATGCTGCCCTCGACCGCTTCCTTGGCGGTCTGGTCGTAGATGTTGCCGACCAGTTGGTTCAGGCTGTCCTCGCCGAATTTGTCCGCTGCGGTTTCT
>JBCDHK010000499.1:0-2251 GCA_038750185.1 Pseudomonadota bacterium | reverse complement strand
GAGGAGTTGGACAGCGGGCAGCACCACAGCCTTATCGGCATCGCGCACCGAGACGAAGACCGTGCCCTCGCGCGGCAGCGCGGTGCCCGCGCCGAGTTGGCTCTTGAGGAAGGCCCGGGCAAAGCCGCGGTCGAGGCCCATGACCTCGCCCGTCGAGCGCATCTCGGGGCCGAGCAGCGTGTCGACGCCGGGAAAGCGTGCGAAAGGCAGCACGGCTTCTTTGACGGCGACGTGCTCGGGCGTGGGCGGGGCGATCTCGAAGCTCGCGAGCGCCTCTCCCGCCATCACCCGCGCTGCAATCGCCGCGATGGGCGCGCCGACCGCCTTGGCCACAAACGGCACGGTGCGCGAGGCGCGGGGGTTGACCTCCAGCACGTAGATCTCGCCGCCTTGGATGGCGAACTGCACGTTCATCAGGCCGCGCACGCCCAGGCCTTTGGCGAGCAGGCGGGTCTGGTCTTCCAGCGCTGCGATGGTCTCGGGGGCGAGCGAGTGGGGGGGCAGCGCGCAGGCCGAATCGCCCGAGTGCACGCCCGCCTCCTCGATATGCTCCATGATCCCGGCGATGTGGACGCTCTCGCCATCGGCGATGGCATCGACATCGACTTCGACGGCGCCTGCAAGGTAGCGGTCGATCAAGACGGGCGAGGTGCCCGAGACCACCACCGCCTCGCGGATATAGCGGGCCAGCTCGCCCTCGTCGCGCACGATCTCCATGGCGCGCCCGCCGAGCACATAGGACGGGCGGATCACCACCGGAAAGCCTACTTCCGTGGCGATGCGGTGGGCGTCCTCGGCGGTGGCGGCGATGCCGTTGCGCGGCTGCTTGAGGCCGAGATCGTGGAGCAGGCGCTGGAAGCGTTCGCGGTCCTCGGCCAAGTCGATGGCGTCCGGCGTGGTGCCGAGGATCGGGATGCCTGCCGCCTCCAGCCCGCGGGCGAGCTTGAGGGGCGTCTGGCCGCCGTATTGCACGATGACGCCGTGCAGCGTGCCGGCTTGCTGTTCCTTGTAGAGCACCTCCAGCACGGCCTCTAACGTCAGTGGCTCGAAATAGAGCCGGTCGGAGGTGTCGTAATCGGTCGAGACCGTCTCGGGGTTGCAGTTGATCATGATCGTCTCGAAACCAGCCTCGGTCAGCGCATAGCAGGCGTGGCAGCAGCAGTAGTCGAACTCGATGCCCTGGCCGATCCGGTTCGGCCCGCCACCGAGGATGACGATCTTGCGCGCCTCGGTCGGGCGCGCCTCGCATTCGGGCTCGGGGTCGATTTCGTAGCTGGCGTACATGTAGGGCGTCTGGGCCTCGAACTCGCCGGCACAGGTGTCGATGCGCTTGTAGACCGGGCGTACGCCGAGTGCGTGGCGGGTCTGGCGCACGCTGTCCTCAGAACGCCCGGTTAGCGTGGCAAGGCGGGCGTCGGTAAAGCCGAGGCTCTTGAGATGGACCAGGGCGGCGGCGTCCTCGGGCAGACCCTCGGCGCGCAGGGCGGCCTCCTCCGTGACGATCTCGGCGATGCGCTCCAAAAACCACGGCTCCCAGCCTGTGGCGGCGGCGACCTCGTCGAGGCTGAGGCCCTCGCGCAGGGCCTGGGCGATGGTGCGGATGCGGTCTGGCGTGCTGCGGCCGAGCGCTGCAACCACGGCGCGGGTGCGCTCCTCGGCGGTCTCGGCGGTGCTGAGGCCCTCGATGGCGATCTCGTCGAAGCCGGTGAGGCCGGTCTCCAGCGAGGCCAGGGCTTTCTGCAGGCTCTCGTGGAAGGAACGCCCGATGGCCATGGCCTCACCGACCGATTTCATCGAGGTGGTGAGTTCCGGCGTGCTGCCGGGGAATTTTTCAAACGTAAAGCGCGGGATCTTGGTCACGACATAATCGATGGAGGGCTCGAAGGCGGCTGGCGTCACCCCGGTGATGTCGTTGTCCAGCTCATCCAGCGTATAGCCCACCGCCAGCTTGGCCGCGACCTTGGCAATGGGAAAGCCGGTCGCCTTGGAGGCCAGGGCCGAGGAGCGCGAAACGCGCGGGTTCATCTCGATCACCACCATGCGCCCCGTCTTGGGTTCGATGGCGAATTGCACGTTGGAGCCGCCGGTCTCCACCCCGATCTCGCGCAAGACGGCCAGCGAGGCGTTCCTCATGCGCTGGTACTCGCGGTCGGTGAGCGTCAGGGCCGGGGCGACGGTGATGCTGTCGCCGGTGTGCACGCCCATGGGATCGACGTTTTCGATGGCGCAGACGATGATGGCGTTGTCGGCG
>JBCDHK010000498.1:0-2272 GCA_038750185.1 Pseudomonadota bacterium | reverse complement strand
CCGCCCTCGACGGACTACTCCAAGCCGATTGCCGGCGCTACGGCGAGAGCCAGATCGTCATCCTGCAAGACACGCGCGAGGCCCCAGCATGAAGATCGGACCCAACACTCCAGCCCTGGTCACGGGCGGCGCCAGCGGACTTGGCGAGGCCTGCGTGCGGATGCTGCGCGCGCGCAGCGCGCCGGTGGCCATTCTCGACATGGCCGAAGACAAGGGCCGGGCGCTGGCCGAAGACGTGGGCGCAGCCTTCCACCCCTGCGATGTCACCCAGGAGGACAGCGTTGTCGCCGCCCTCGCCGCCGCACGCCAAGAACACGGCACGGCGCGCATCGCGATCTCGTGCGCCGGCATTGCGCCCGCGGCCAAGACGGCAGGTTCCAAGGGCGCCCATCCGATGGCGTTGTTCGAGCGGGTGATCGCGATCAATCTGGTCGGTACCATGCGCGTCATGGCCCATGCCGCCCAGGCGATGCGCGAGGCCGAGCCGCTCGACACCGACGGCTGCCGCGGCGCCATCGTCAATACCGCCTCCATCGCCGCCTTCGAGGGCCAGATCGGCCAGACCGCCTATGCCGCCTCCAAAGGGGGGGTGGCCGCACTCACGCTCCCTGCAGCGCGCGATCTCCACCGCGATGGCATTCGTGTCAATGCGATTGCGCCCGGTACTTTCGGCACCCCCATGCTGCACGGGCTGCCGGAGGAGGTGCAGGGCTCACTGGCCCAGCAGGTGCCGTTCCCGTCGCGTCTTGGCGATCCGACTGAGTTTGCCGATCTGGCCCGCTTCCTGATCGAGACCGGCTACATGAACGGCGAAGTGGTCCGTCTCGACGGCGCGATCCGCATGGGGGTGGGAAACAGGCTTGTAAGTAGATGAAATAACTATATAAATGGCGATACGTTCCTAAAAGCAGGCGCAAAAGCACTGCAATACGTTGCAATAGCTTGCAACGCATTTCGGAACGTCTCGCAGTGTCCGTCGCCCGGATCAGGGTGGGCGGTTGAGCCCGCCCACCCTATCGCACTTTCTCTCAGGTGGCGGCGTTCTTCGGCGCCCAATAGATGGCGAGCGCACTGACGGCGGCAGCGGCGGCGGCCTCAAATACCGGCGTGAGCAGATCGACGGTGGCCGAGACTGCGGCCTGGACGGCAGCGCTTTCCAGATCGGCAGTCTCGCCGCGCTGTAGCATGTCGAGGACGTCGCCGGCAGTCTGGATCAGGTAGTAGCTCACACCGGCCACGCCGCCGCCAGCGATGGCCTTGGCGGCCTCGACCGGTTTGGTGGCGATGCGGGTGGCGGGCTCAGCGACGATGCGCACAGCGGCCTTGGCGGTTGAGAGCAGGGTTTTCAGCATGGGGACTCCTTTCAGGTGAACAGATCAACAAGGGCGCGCCAGAAGCGGCCCAGGGGGGGCGGTGTGAGCGTGGTCGGCTCCTGGGGGCTGGGAATGGGCGTGGGCTTGAGCGGCGCCGGGTTCGTGCGCAGGCTGAACGGGATCTGCTCGGCCTCAAGGCGTTCGCGCCGTGCTCTGGCCTCGGCGGCTTGGGCCTTGGACTTGGCGATTTCGGCGAGGGCGGTGCTTCGGACGTCTTCCACGCGCCGGGTCCAGCCACGGCCAAAGTCGGCCCAGGTGGGCAGGCGGCGCTTGAAGCCGAGACGGCGGTCGCAGAGGCGGTTGACGCTGCGCTCGGGCGGGGCGGCTTTGGCTGCAGCCAGGGTGACGGAGCCGACCACGCCGTCGGCGGTGACACCGAGGGCACGCTGCAGGCCCTTCACAGCGCGGCGCGGGCCGGAGTTCACCGACCAGTCGAACACCGCGTAGTCGAGACCGATGGGCAGGCGGGCACAGTGCGGCGGTCCCCAGTAGCCGCCGGCGTAGATCTGGGCAAGCTCGTCGTGGCTCAGCCGCTTGACCGGCTGGCGGGGTAGATGGTGCTCGTCGCGGAACGCATCGTAGGTGCGCTGGGTGACACCCTTCATGGTGGCGCCGCCCGGATCGCGGGGGTGGTCGCTGAACCTGCCCTCGTGCTTGAGCACGCGCGGCAGCACCACGGCGAAGCGGTTGCTGGTGATGGGGCGCTCGCTATTCATCGGCGCCTCCCGAGTGGCGGATGCTGCGGGCGAGATCGCGGAAATCGGTGTTGAGCCGGTCGAGGTCGCTCTCGACGCGATCAAGGCGGACCTCGATCGGGCTGAGGCGGGCCTCGGCGTCTTCGGGGGTGAAGCGGTCCACCAGCACCGCCTCGAAACGGTCCATGCGCCCGTCGAGGGCAT
>JBCDHK010000497.1:0-2278 GCA_038750185.1 Pseudomonadota bacterium | reverse complement strand
CACATCGTCCAGGATGTGGCCGAACTCGCGAACCGGTCTGAGGGCCGGTTGCTGGTGATTGGTTTTCTGCACCAGGCCTTTGAACGATACGCTCATCGTCTTGGGGTTTCTGCCCAAGAAGATTGGGCGAAGATCCAAGGTCGGTTTGTCGATGTGCCCTTGGTGGCCGGGGCTGATGAAGTCATCGATCTGGTTGGCCCAATGACCACGTTGCTCCGATTTTGGCCAAAGTTGGCACGGAGAGGGAACGGAGTTTTGGTTGACGGGGCTTTGTGGTCGGTCGAAGCTTCCTGCGCGAAGGGATTTTGGGCTTGAGGCAAGGCATGGCCGATCAGTTGGAACGGGATGGGCCAGGCGCGGCGTGGTGCCTTAGCTTTGACGAGCATGCCTTTCTTGAGCGAAAGCCCGAAGGGCAGCGTTTGGCCTACGCGGTGCAGCTCAAGTTCTTTCAATCCCACGGTTTCTTTGCCGAGCCCACCACCACCGGGCTCGATGCCATGGCCGCCGATTTCGCCGAGCAGCTGGGCCTGCCGGTCGATCCGGCCCGGGAGCGGGTCGTGGATCTGCCTGCCATTGGTCGTACGGCGCGGCGCCAACGTGCTGAGATCCTGGCCCACCTCGGCGTCCGGCGCTTTGCCGCGGAAGACCGGGTAGCCCTGTCCGCTTGGCTGGCAGCGACGCTGCCCGAGAGCGGCGACAGCGTTGCGCAGGCCACTGACAAGGCGTTCCTGTGGTTGCGCGACCGGGGTGTCCATATGGGATCGCGCCGGGAGGTCGCCCGGCTGGTCGGTACCGAGCGGCGCAAGGCGATCAATGCGATGCTGGAGCAGGTGGTCGACGCCTTGCCACCCGCAACAATCACAAAGCTTGACGCTTCCCTCGCCGACACCGAAGGCGAGACCGGCTTTGCTGGGCTCAAGGCCGAGCCTGGCCGGATCGCACTCACATCTTTATTGAATGTCAGCAATCGCTTGGCCTTCCTGCGCAGCCTCGATCTACCCCACGAGCATCTGGCTGTGATCGGCGCGCCCTGGCTGGCCAGCATCCGCCGGCGCGTATCCCGCGAGAATGGTTGGGAGATGCGCCGGCACCCAAGGCTTCGCCGGCTGGGGCTCTACGCGCTGTATCTGCACGCCCGCGAGAGCGAGCTGGTCGATGGCTTGGCCGATCTACTGATCGACACCGTGCACAAGATCGCTGTCAAGGCTGAGCGGACCGTGGCAGCGGCGATCGCGGCCGAGGTGGAGACCATCGGCGCCAAGGAGGTGCTGCTGGCGCGCTTGGCCAGTGCTGCCCTCGCCGACCCCGACGCGCCGGTGCGCACGGTGATCTTCCCCGTGGCCGGTCAGACCAAGCTGGAGGCGATCGTGCGTGAGCACGAGGCCAAGGGCACCTGGACTGCCCAGGTGTTTGCCACCATGCGCGCCTCCTTTGCCCGGCATTACCGCCCGATGGTGCCGGCCCTGCTGGGAGTGCTGCGTTTTCGGGCTGAGGCAGCAGCAGACCAGCCGCTGCTGACCGCGCTCGCGCAGCTGCGCCGGTTGGACGGCACCACGGCCCGGATGCTGAAGACGACTGATGCGGCGCCCGATGGAGTGCCGGTGGAAGGAGTGATCCCAGCCAAGTGGCGCACGCAAGTGATTGACGAAACTGGCCGGATCAACCGTATCGACTACGAGCTCTGCGTGTTGCTGAGCCTGCGCGAGCGCCTGCGTTGCCGCGCATTCTGGATCGAAGGGGCCGACCGTTTCCGCGATCCCGACCAGGATCTGCCCCAAGACTTCGCTGATCGCCGCTCCGCCTACTACGCCGATTTAGGGCTCAGTGAAGACGCCAAGGCCTTTACCGCGGACATCCGTACCGAGATGGAGCGGCAACTGCAGGCCCTCGATCGCGGCGTCCCGCGCAACAGCGCTCTTCAGATCCGCTGGAGCGGGCGCCACCGGATCGGTCTGTCGCCCCTCGACCCCCAGCCCGAGGCCACGGGGCTGACGGCACTGAAGGGCGAGATTGAGCGGCGCTGGCCGATGACCGGCCTGATGGATGTGCTGACCGAGTGTGCGCTAGACACCGGCTTTCTCGATGTATTCCAGACCTCTGGCGAGCGGGTACTCCTGAGCCGGGAGGCCCTGCAGCGCCGGCTGCTGCTCTGCCTCTATGGCCTCGGTGCCAACACCGGCCTGCGGCGGGTCAGCGCTGCGGTGGACGATGCCAGCTACAAGGAACTGCTGCATGTCCGGCGGCGCTTCATCGAGGCGCCCTCCCTGCGCGAGGCGAT
>JBCDHK010000496.1:0-2280 GCA_038750185.1 Pseudomonadota bacterium | reverse complement strand
GGATGGTGGTGCTGCCCGGCTTCGACCGCGCCCTGCCGGAGGACGTCTGGGCCGAGATCGCCGCCGGGCGCGCGCCAGAGCATCCGCAAGCGCCCTTTGCCGGGTTGCTCGGCCATCTCGGCCTCCAGCCCTCGGAAGTCGTCCCTTGGGTCGAGGACACGCACGCCCCCGCGCGGCGCGCCTTGTTTCGCCTTGCGCTGCGCCCGGCCCCCGTCACCGACGCCTGGCAGGCCGCAGCGCCCGCGCTCGCCCCCGAGATCGAGGCCGCCACCGAGGGCCTGACCCTGATCGAAGCCGAGACCCCACGCCAGGAGGCGGCTGCCATCGCCCTTGCCCTGCGCGAGGCGCTGGAGGAGCCCGAGACGCGCATCGCGCTAATCACGCCCGATGCAGCGCTCGCCCGCCGCGTCACAGCGGAACTTGATCGCTTTCGCATCGATCCCGATGACTCGTTGGGGCGTCCCCTGGTGCAGACCCCGCCCGCCGTCTTTCTACGCCTGCTGGTGGAGGTCGCTGGCGGGTTTGGCGATGCCGTTGCCGTGCTCGGCCTTCTGCAACATCCGCTGATGCTGGCTGGGCTGGAGCGCACAGCACATCTGGAGTTGACACGCGCCTACGACGTTGCCGCCTTGCGCGGGGTCGGCGCACCCCTTGCGCCTGGCCATCTGCCGCCCTGGCCCAAACCCCGCCCTGAGGATGAGGCCGCAGCCGTACTCCATGAGACGGGCCGCTCCTGGCTTGCCACGATGGAGGCCGCCTTGGCGCCCCTGGCCCAAGCCCTCACCCGTCCTGCGGATCTGGCCACCATCGTTGGCGCCCATATCGACGCCGCGGAGGCCCTGAGCCGCCCGCCGGAGAGCACGCCGGAAGTGTGGGAGCGTGCCGCCGGCAAAGCGGTCGAGACCGCGATGCGCGATCTGCTAGCCCGCGCCGATGCCCACGGGCCCGATCCCATGCCCGCCTACCGCGCGCTGTTGCGCGATCTGCTCGGCCAGAGCACGCTGCGCCCCGAGCCGAGCACGCCCCATCCGCGTGTTGCCATCCTCGGCCCCCGCGAAGGGCGCGGCCAACCGGCGGAACTGGTCGTCCTGGCCGGGCTCAACGATGGCGTCTGGCCTGCGTTGCCGGGCATCGATCCCTGGCTGAGCCGCCCCATGCGCAAGGCTGTCGGCCTGCCCGAGCCGGAGCAGCGCATCGGCCTCGCCGCGCATGACTTCACCCACGCCGCGTGTCGCGCCCGCGTGATCTTGAGCCGCGCCAAACGCAACGAAGGCGCGCCGAGTGTCGCCTCGCGCTGGCTGATCCGGCTGCAAAACTTGCTCGGCGGCATTGGCGACGGCAGTGCATGGGCTGGCATGAAGGCCCGCGGCGACGCCATCCTGGCGCGCCTTCCCCATATTCATGCGCCTGCATCCAGTATGGCACGCGCCCCACGCCCTATGCCGCGCCCGCCTGCCGAGGCGCTGCCGCGACGCCTCTCGGTCACCGAAGTCGAACTGCTGGTGCGCGACGCCTACGCCCTCTACGCCAAACGCACGCTGCGCCTGCGCCCGCTCGATCCTTGCGGGCGCGACCTCGACAGCCGCGACCGCGGGACCGTGTTTCATACCATCCTGGAGCGCTTCATCGCGCAAACCAGCGACGCCCTACCCGAACCCGCCGAGGCGCGCGCACGTCTTCTGGCGCTGGCCGAGGTCCACCTCGCTCAAGCCGTCCCGGCCCCCGATCTGCGCCGCATCTGGCAGGCCCGTCTGACCCGGGCGCTCGACTGGTTTCTCGAGGGCGAGCGCGCGCGCCGGCGCCAGGGCCATCCACTCGCCGTCGAGCGCAAGGGCAGCCTGGTGCTCGATGCCCCCAACGGCCCCTTCACGCTGAGCGCCAAGGCTGACCGTATCGACCTCGCAACGGATGGCCACGCGACGATCATCGACTACAAAACCGGCAATCCGCCGACTGCGGATCAGGTCGCAGCCGGCTTCAACCACCAGCTCCACGTGCAGTCAGCCATCCTGGAGCGCGGCGGCTTTGAGGGGCTACCCCCGACGCGGGCCATCACCGGCGCCTATATCGGGCTGACCGGCGCCAAGTCGGGCGGCAAGGAATACCGGCACGAGACCTTGGGCGAGGAGACCGCCAGCTATCTCGGCCGCCTCTCGGAATTGATCGCAGCCTACGACCAAGGCGCGCCGTTCTACGCCCGCGGGCGTCCGCTGCGCACCGACGACGAGGGCGATTACGACCACCTGGCGCGCCGGCGCGAATGGGAGGGTATTGAGGAAT